>DATGHL010000029.1 GCA_035308025.1 Candidatus Binataceae bacterium | reverse complement strand
TGCAAAAGTCCTGCGGCTGGCGGAACTCGACGACATTCCGACGCTTGATCCCGCGGCCGGTTACGACACCGCGTCGTGGACCTTCGAGCAGATGATCTTCGATACCCTCGTGCGCTACAGCGATGGCGGCGTCAATCTCGTGCCCGACCTCGCACTCACCTGGGAGATTTCGTCCGACGCCACCAGCGTCATCTTCCATCTGCGCCACGACGCGAGTTTCACCAACGGCCGCCGCGTGACCAGCGCGGATTTCAAGTACGCGGTGGAACGCGTGCTGACGCCGGCGACCCGCTCGAAGGGGCTCGAGTACTACCGCACGATCGTCGGCGCGGAAGCGTTCGTCGCGCGCCGCGCCCTGCACGTGACTGGAATCGAAACCCCGGATCCGTGGACCATCAGATTCCGCCTGGTCGCGCCGGATCCGATCTTCATCCACAAGCTCGCGATGCCGTTTGCGGCGGCCGTCCCGCGCGAAGTCGCCGCGCGCTGGGGTGAGGATTTTTCGCAACACGTCGTCGGCAGCGGTCCCTTCATGCTCGCGCAGTGGCTCGGCGGCCAGCGGCTGATACTGATCCGTAATCCGCATTATTTTGCGCCAGGATTACCACGCCTCGACGCGATCGTCGAGCAGATCGGCGTCAGCGACGAGCTCGAGTGGCTCAAGTTCGAGGCGGGCGAAATCGACGTTTCGTCGATCCCTCCGGCCGAGTTTCCCTATGTCATGAAAACTCCGCGGCTCAAGGCGCTGACCCGGCACATCGTCACGCTGAGCACCGACTATCTCGGTATGAACTGCCGGATGAAGCCGTTCGATGACGTCCGCGTGCGGCGCGCCTTCAACTACGCGATCCGCAAGGACAAACTGATCGCGCTGTTGAACGGCCGCGGTGTCGCTGCCGAAGGTATCCTAGCGCCGGGTCTGCCCGGCTATGATCCCTCGGTCGCGGGCTATCCCTATGATCCCGGCAAGGCGCGCGCGTTGCTCGAAAGCGCCGGCGTCGCGCGCAATCTGGCGCCCCAAATCTGGTTTCGCGCCGACCAGAACGAGACGATTCTCGTCGAATCGATCCAGCAGGACCTCGCGCTCGTTGGCGTCCACGCGGTGCTCAAGCCGCTCGCCTGGTCGCCGCTGCTCGAAGCGGTGCGCCAGCCCGACACGGTCGAGATCGCGAGCCTTGGCTGGGAGGCGGACTTTCCCGACCCGGCGAATTTTCTCGACGTGCTCTTTTCGAAGAAGCAGTGGGGCGAGAACAACGACACGTTCTACGACAATCCGGGCGTGGACCGGCTACTCGTCGAGGCTGCGCCGGTCAGCGATCTGAAGCGGCGCTATCAGCTCTATGATGCCGCGCAGAAAATGATCCTGGCCGACGCGCCGTGGGTCCCGCTCTACCATCGCGTGACCTACGTCATTCTTCAGCCGTGGGTGAAGGATTACATCCTGAACCCGATGCGCCCGACCCGCTTCGAGAAAATCTCGTTGTCTCCACGCACGCACCCGAGTAGTTAACTTTGATCGCAGCGCGTTGCGCGAAGCAGAAAAGTGAAAAAAGCGAAAAAAACCAAAGAAGCCGCCCATACGCCGCCCTGGGCGCTGGAGGCGGTTGCCCATCTGCAAAAAACCGATCCGGTGATGGCCCGGATCATTCTCGAGGCCGGGCCCGTGCAAATCACGCGGCGTCCCGAGAATTTCCAGGCTCTCGTGCGCGCGATTATTTTCCAGCAGCTCGCCGGCAGCGCCGCCCTCGCGATCTTTAATCGCTTCGTCGCGATGATCGGCGGCGGACGTTTCCCCTCCGCCGATAAAGTCGCCGCAGCCTCCGACGAAGATCTGCGCAAGGCCGGCTTGTCGCGCGGCAAGATGGCTTACATCCGCGACCTTGCCGCTAAGGTCCGCGATGGTCGGATCAATTTCCGCCGCTTCCCCAAATTGGACGACGAGGAGATCATCGCAGAGCTGACCGCAGTGCGTGGAATCGGGCGCTGGACCGCCGAGATGTTTCTGATGTTCAACCTCTGGCGGCCCGACGTCCTGGCGGTCGGCGATCTCGGCTTGCGCAGCGCCGCGACGCGCCACTACGGCGCAAACGTGCCGATTACGGAAAAAGGGTTGCGTGAGCTGGGGGAGCGCTGGCGTCCCTATCGCACGGCCGCGGCGTGGTATCTTTGGCAGAGCGGCCGCATTGTGACGCCCGACGCGGTCCAGATGAAAGCCACTGTGGCGCGAAGCAAAAAACTGCCGGCCAAGCCTCCAGCCGCGAGGCGCGGCCGGCTCGCGGCGGCAAGATCGTCCAAAACCAAATGAGCGACTTCATCGATCGATTACTCGCCGCGCAGGAGGCCAAGAGCAGCGTTGCCGTGCTCGGCGTCGATCCGCAGCTCGATACGTCAAAGTTGCGCGGCGTCCCGGAGGGCTACTCGCTCGCGCGCTTCTGCTGCGAAATTGTCGAGGCCTGCGCGCCCTTCGTTGTCGCGATCAAGCCGCAGCTCGCTTTTTTCGAGGCCCGCGGACTCGACGGGCTGCGCGCGCTGGTCGAGGTGCTCGCCCTCGCCCGCTCGCTCGGACTGCTCACGATCGCGGATGCCAAGCGCGGCGATATCGGTTCGACCTCGGCCGCTTATGCCGAGGCCTTTCTCGGTGACGGCGACTTCGGCTGCGACGCGGTGACGGTGAATCCCTACCTCGGCAGCGACGCGCTCGCCCCCTTTATCGCGCGCGTCCGCCGCGGCCGCGGCCTGTTCGTCCTGGTCAAAACCTCGAACCCTTCGTCGGGCGAATTCCAGGATCGTCTCGCGCCCGAACGTCCGCTGTGGGAGATGGTCGCCGAACGGGTGAACGGCTGGGGCAGCGATTTCATCGGCGCGCATGACTTATCCCCGGTCGGCGCAGTCGTCGGCGCGACTTACCCGGAGCACGCGCGGCGCGCCCGTGAACTGATGCCCGCCAGCGTCCTGCTCGTGCCGGGGTATGGCGCTCAAGGCGCGGACGCCGACGACGCGATCGCCGCCGCGCGACCCGACGGCCGCGGCGTGATCGTCAACGCCAGCCGGAGCTTGATGTATGCGTATCTGCAGCAGCCGCAATGCCGTCCCGGCGCGGCCGCCGCGGCGGCGGCCGGCGCGATGAAAGACGATCTCAATCGCGCGTTCGCCGCGCGTCAAATTCGATGAAACCCGCCGGCGCGATCTATTTGATCGCGCCCGCCGCGCGCAGTCGCTCCAGTTCTTCGATGCTATAGCCGCTCGCGCGCAGCACCTCTTCGGTATGCTCACCCAGCAGCGGCGGGCGGGCGACACTGCCGGGGGTCTCCGACAATTTGACCGCCAGACCGGTTGTTTTGATTTCGCCGTGCACCGGATGGGCGAGCCGCAGGAGCATCTCGCGCGCCGCAATCTGCGGATGATTGAACATCTCGGCGATCGTCAAAATTGGCCCTGATGGAATGCCGCCGGCATTAAGGCGACCGATCCAATAGTCAGCGGGGTATGCGGCGAGCGCCTGATTGATTTCTGTGCTTAGCTCCGCACGATACTTGAGCCGATGCGCGAGCCGGTCGAAGCGCGAATCCAGAGCCAACTCGGGCCGTCCGATCAGCTCGACGAAACTCCGCCACATCGCCTCGTTCCCAACCGCGATATTGAACGGCCGGTCGGCCGCCTGAAAGACGCCGTGCGGAGATCCTAGCGGATGATGATTGCCGGCCGGCGCGGGGCTCTGCCCGGTGTCGAAGTAGATCCCGGCCGACCAGCTCAACACGCTGATAATCGCCTCGATCAAAGATGTCTCGACCTGCTGCCCGCGTCCGCTCCGATGGCGCGCTTCGAGCGCGAGCAGAATTCCGTTCGCGGCGAAGATGCCGCCGAGCAGATCGCAGATCGCGATACCCACCCGCGTCGGCCCGCTCGTTTGGCTTCCGGTCACGCTCATCAGGCCGGAGAAGCCCTGCGCGATCTGATCGAAGCCGGGGTTGTCGCGCAGCGGACCGTTCGGACCGAAGCCCGAGACGCTACAGGCGATGATCCGTGGATTGCGCCGCGCCAGGGCTGCGTAACCGAAGCCCATCGTCTCCATCACGCCTGGGCGAAAATTGTCGATGACCACGTCGGCCGCATCGAGCAGCTTCTGCAGCACCGCGCGGCCCTCCGGATTGCGCGTCGCGATTTGCACGCTCTTCTTCGAGCGGTTCGTGCTCATGAAAAAGTACGAATCCCGGCCGCTGTAGCCGCCCATCTCGGCGCGCGCGCCTTCGACCGGTTCAACCTTGATGATCTCGGCGCCGTAGTCGCCAAGAATCTGCGTGCAAAAGGGACCCGCGAGGTAGCGCGTGAGGTCGATCACTTTGAGGCCGGCCAGCGGCCGCGAATCCGACATTTGGTACTCCTGAACCCGCGTCAGGCACAAAGCCAGTGGCTTTGGCTCACTCGACCGTGACGGACTTGGCCAGGTTGCGCGGCTGATCGACGTCGGTGCCGCGGTAGACTGCGATGTGGTAGGCCAGCAGCTGCAGCGGCACTGTCATCAGCACCGGCATCAGGAAGCGATTGCTCGACGGTGTCTCGATAACCTCCCACGCCACTTCCCGCAGCTCCGGCGAGGCGTGATCGGTGACTGCGATGATCCGGCCGTTGCGCGACTCGACTTCCTTCAGATTCGACATGGTTTTGTCGAATACGTTGTCGTTGGGGATGATCACGACGACCGGCATCTCCTCGTCGATCAGCGCGATCGGGCCATGCTTCATCTCGCCCGCCGAGTAGCCCTCGGCGTGAATGTAGGAAATCTCCTTGAGCTTGAGCGCGCCTTCGAGCGCGACCGGATAGTTGATGCCGCGCCCGAGATAGAGGAAGTCGCGGGCCTTGCCATATTTCCGCGCGATCTTCTCGATCAAGCGCTCCTGCGTGAGGATCGTCTCGATCTGATGAGGGATCGCAAAGACCGGTTGCAGCAGCTCCTCGGCCTGCTGCGCTTTGAGTCGTCCGAGTCGCGCCGCGAGATGGATCGAAAATAAGTAGAAAGCTTCGATCTGCGCGAGAAAACACTTCGTCGTCGTCACACTGATCTCGGGCCCGCAGCGTGTGTACAACTGGCCGTCGGCCTTGCGCGCGATCGACGAATCGACGGTGTTGGTCAGCGCCAAGAGATGGCTGCCACGTCGTTTCGCCTCCTCCATCGCCGCGAGCGTGTCAGCGGTCTCGCCCGATTGCGACACCGCAACGACCAGCGTGTGATCATCGACGGCAGGGCTGCGATAGCGAAATTCTGCCGAGTAATCGACCTCCGCGGGAATGCCGCACAGCTCCTCGATCATGAACTTGCCGATTTGCGACGAGATCCACGACGCGCCGGCCGAGACCATCACGATTCGCCGGATCGCTTCGGCGCCGCCGGCCGGCAGCAGCTCCGACTCGAAGCGCACTTCAGCCGAACCGGCGCTCGCGCGCCCGCTCAGCGTATCGATCCAGGCCTGCGGCTGCTCGGCGATCTCCTTGCGCAGATAATGCTGGTAGCCGCCCTTGGTCGCGGCCACCGCGTCCCATTCGATAGTGCGCGGCGCGCGCACGATCGGCGCGCCGGCGAAGCTTGTGAGCCGAATCTCGTCAGCGCTTATTTCCGCCATCTCGCCGTCTTCAAGCACGAGCGCGCGCCGCGTATGCTCGAGAATCGCCGGAATGTCCGAAGCCACGAAGTTCTCGCCGTCGCCGAAACCGAGCACCAGGGGCGTCGCGGTTTTGGCGGCGACCAGTTTGCCCGGCTCGGTCTCTGAGAGCACGACGATCGAGAAGGATCCCCGTAATTCCTGAATCACCGCGCGGACTGCCTCGGCCAAGGTCAAGCTATCCCGCAGCCGTTCTTCGATCAGATGAGAGATCAGTTCGGTGTCGGTCTCCGACTTAAGCCTATGGCTGCGCTTGAGCAAGCTCTCCCGCAGCGCGACGTAATTCTCGATGATGCCGTTGTGAATCACGGCGACGGGCCCCGCCTGATGCGGATGCGCGTTGGTCTCGGAGGGCCGGCCATGCGTGGCCCAGCGCGTATGCCCCATTCCGATGTGACCGGCAAGTGGCGCGCCGTCGAGCAGCTTGTACAGATTGTCGAGTTTGCCGACGGCGCGTCGGATCTCGAGGCGCTTGCCGCCGACCAGTATCGCGATCCCGGCCGAATCGTAACCGCGATATTCGAGGCGGCGCAGGCCGCGCAGCAGAATCGGCGCCGCCTCGCGCGGCCCGACATATCCCATGATTCCACACATAACGCTAGTGGCGCACAGCCGCCGCGCGGAGCGAGTAGGCGAGCGCCAGTGGAGCGAAGCGCAACGAGCAAACTAGTCTGCGAGTTGCGTTCAAAGTTTTGTCAGGGCGGCTGGACTGAGGCCGCGCCTCGCGGACTCGGCCGCCCCCTGGAGCTGCGTCAAAAATCGAGGAGCCGTGCATAAAGTCAAACCTTGTCACTACCGCGCGCCTTCGGATGATTCGCGTGCCGCTTATGCCAGTCCGCGGTCCAACCCGCCTTCTCGCGCTGCGGATGCTGCGACATGACGAGCGCGCCGTCAGCGACGTCACGCACCAGGGTCGTTCCCGACGCGACGTAAACGTCGTTGCCGACCGCGATCGGCGCGATGAGCTGCGTATCGCAGCCGACCATGCAGTTGTCGCCGATCCGCGTCTGATGCTTGTCGTAGCCGTCGTAATTCACCGTGATGACGCCGCAACCGACGTTAGTCTCGCGCCCGATGAGCGCGTCGCCGAGATAGCTCAGATGGCTCGCCTTGGTGCCGCGGCCGATTCGCGCGTTCTTGGTTTCGACGAAATTGCCGATTCGGTTATGCCCTTCCAGCTGTGTACCCTCGCGCAGATTGGCGAACGGTCCGATCTCGCACTCGTCGCCAATCACGCAACTCTCCGCGCGCACGCCGAGCTTCAGATGGCAGCGATCACCGATCACGACGTCGCGCAGCCACGCCGTCCCCTCGATCACGACTCCCGCGCCGACGCGGCTCTTGCCGCTGATCTGCACGTTGGGACCGATCGTGGTGTCGCGGCCAATCTCCGCCTCTGACCCAATATAGGCGGTGGCAGGATCGATCAGCGTGACGCCCGCGGCCATCAAGCGGCGGTTCGTTTCATCGCGGATTTGTCTGTCCATGCGGGCCAGCTCCTCGCGCGTATTAATTCCAGCGAACTCATCTGCCTGCTCAACTCGCCAGGCGTTGACGTTGACGCCCTCCCGGCGGGCGAGCGCGACTATATCGGTCAGATAGAATTCCTGTTGCACATTGTCAGAATTGATTTCGACCAGCGCGCGGCCCAGAAAGTGGGCGTCGACCAGATAAATCCCGCTGTTGATCTCCGTGATCTCGCGTTCGGCCGGCGCGGCGTCCCGCGCCTCGACGATCGCGCATACGGCGCCTTCGCGATCGCGGATGACACGGCCATAGTTGCCCGGATCGTCGAGAACCACGCTGATGAAGGAAAGCACGCGCCCGTGCGCACGATGGTCGGCGACGAAGCTGCGCAAGGTCGCGGATTCGAGCATCGGCATGTCGCCGCAGCCGATCAGCAGATCGCCGGCAAAATTTCCTGGCAACGCGTCGAAGGCGCGGCGCGCCGCGTCGCCGGTGCCGCGCTGCTCAGGCTGCTGCGCAAATAGCAGGGGTGCGTTCGCAACCGCGCGCCGCGCCGCGGCCTCGACCTCACGCGCCTGATGACCGACTACCACTACGAGCGGGTCGGGCGCCAGCGCCGCGATAGCCCGCAGACTCCGCGCGATCATCGGCTCGCCGGCCAACTCGTGCAGGACTTTCGCGCGTGCCGAGCGCATCCGCGTGCCCAATCCCGCGGCAAGAACTATCGCACCTAGATGACTTTGATGATTTTCCATCCGAGCTATCGAGTTTAGCGGATGGAGCGCCCCGAGGCGTTAGCCGGAAAGCTCAAGATTTCCTTTTGAACAATGCCTCAAGCTTTCCGCGGGCATCGGGGGCCGGGGGCTTGATCGCCGCGCGCTGCGGAGCGAAGAAATCACAAAAATTCGTCCGATCCTTATCGACGATGCATCCCGCTTCCGTCTCACGGCACTCGTTATTATAGCTGCGATCGTAGAAATCGCAGTTAAGACAGGCATGGAGCGGGCGGTCGCAGGCCGCACAACGATCGCGAAAGCCCACGCGTTCCTTGCCCTCCACCTCACGCCCGCAATGAAAGCAATTCATAAGCATTTGGGCCGTAGCCAGCCGTGCTACATTCTATAGCTGGAAGCGGGGCGGGCGGCGAGGCGGAGATGGTTGAGGAGATCGAAGCATTTTCGGCGGCGATGCTGGGGGCGACGCGGGCGGCAAAAAATACCGTTAGCAGCTATCGACGGGATCTCAAGGATTTCCACGGCTACCTGACGAGTGGCCGCAGCGCCCTCGACGCCGGCGGCAAGCGGGTCATGCTTGACGCGATCACCGCCGATCATGTGCGCAATTACCTCGCCGCTATGATGAAAACGCCCGCTGCGCGCGCGACTATCCAGCGCCGCCTCTTCGCGATCAAAGCCTTCTTCCGATGGCGTGAAGCCATGACGGGCAAGCTGAATCCGGCGCGGAGCATGCGCTCGCCGAAGGTCGATAAGCGGCTGCCCCAGGTCGCCGGCGAAGAGGCCGTCGCGATCCTGATCGAAGGGGGTGGCGAACCCGAGCGACCGGCTGCGATCCGCGATCGCGCTATCATGGAAATCCTCTATTCGAGCGGCCTCCGCGTCAGTGAGCTGACCGGCCTATGCTGGCGCGACGTCGATCAGGAACTCGGGATGGTGATGGTGCGGGCCGGCAAAGGTAATAAGGACCGTTTCATTCCAATCGGCGAGCTCGCGCTCGACGCGCTGCACCGCTGGCGCGCCGCGATGCCGGTCGCGTCCTCACCAGATGACCCAGTCATCACCAATCTGCGCGGCGGGCGTTTGACCGCGCGCTCCGTGCAGAAGATGCTCGAGCGCCGGCTGACCGTTGCCGGCCTCGAGACGCCCCTGACGCCGCATGGTCTGCGCCACTGCTTCGCGACGCATCTGCTCAACGCCGGCGCCGACCTGCGCTCGATTCAGGAGATGCTCGGCCATTCGAGTCTCGCCACTACGCAGCGCTATACTCATGTCAGCGTGCGTCATCTGAAAGAGGTTTACCGTCGTGCCCATCCCCGCGCCTGAACGAGATCCCGAAACCCGCGTCCGTTCGACGACCATTTTGTGCGTGCGCTTTCAGGGCAAGGTCGTGATGGCGGGTGACGGGCAGGTGAGCGTCGGCCAGACCATCATGAAGCGCGGCGCACGCAAGGTCCGCCGACTGCATAACGACGCGGTGCTCTCGGGCTTCGCAGGCTCGACCGCCGACGCCCTGACGCTGTTCGATAAATTTGAAGGCAAGCTGCAGGAGTTCAACGGCAATCTGCGTCGGGCCGCGGTCGAGATGGCGAAGGATTGGCGAACCGATCGTATCCTTCGCCGACTTGAGGCGATGCTGATTGTCGCCGACGTCGAGAATTCCTTGCTCATCTCCGGAGCGGGCGACGTGATTGAACCAGACGACGGATTGCTGGCGATCGGATCAGGTGGCAACTACGCCCTGTCAGCTGCGCGCGCTCTAGTACGCTTTGGTAAGGACCTGACCGCGCGCACGATCGCTGAAGGCGCGATGACGATCGCTGCTGAAATCTGCGTTTATACTAACGATCAGTTTGTGATCGAAGAGCTGTAGGCGGCTACTACCCTCCCATCGCCCGGTTAGTTGCGCGACATCTCTCTCGTCGGTGGCGGACCTCGCCGCAGGATTGAGTTGAATCCAACAATTTGGTTTTCCGGGCGGCGCGGGACAAAATAAACCATGGCTGCTTCGCACGTAATGACGCCCCGGGAGATCGTTTCCGAACTCGACCGCTATATTGTTGGCCAGCACGACGCCAAGCGCGCGGTGGCGATCGCGCTGCGCAATCGCTGGCGGCGGCAGAACGTCGCGCCCGAGCTGCGCGACGAGATCGCGCCCAAGAATATCCTGATGATCGGACCGACTGGGATCGGCAAGACCGAAATCGCGCGCCGGCTGGCAAAACTCGCGCAGGCCCCGTTCGTCAAGGTCGAGGCCTCGCGTTACACCGAGGTCGGTTATGTCGGGCGCGACGTCGAATCGATGATCCGCGACCTCGCGGAGATCGCCGTGAAGATGGTCCGCGAGGAGGAGCGCGAACGCGTCCAAGTCAAGGCGCGCGAGGGCGCCGAGGAGCGCCTGCTCGATATTTTATATCCGGCGCCGGCCGGCAAGACTCGTCGCGCCGCGGCGCTCGACGAGCACGGCAATCTGAGCGTCGCCGGCCCGGATTCGCACGGCGAAACCCGCGAGAAGCTGCGCAAGCTGCTGCGCGACGGCTACCTCAACGAGCGCGAGGTCGAGATCGAAGTGAGCGCCCAATCGATCCCGATGGTCGAAGTGCTGGCGCCTCAAGGCATGGAGGAGATGGGCGCGAACATGAAAGAGCTGTTCAGCCAGATCATGCCGAAGAAGACGCGCCAGCGTAAGGTCAAAGTCCCCGAAGCGCTCGAAATTCTGAGTCAGGAAGAGGCGGCCCGCCTGGTCGATATGGAAAACGTCACGCGCGAGGCGATTCTGCGCGCGGAGCAGTCGGGCATCGTCTTTATCGACGAGATCGACAAAATCGCCGGACGCGAGTCGGCGCACGGACCCGACGTCTCGCGCGAGGGCGTGCAGCGCGACCTGCTACCGATCGTGGAGGGCTCAACCGTAAATACCAAGTACGGCGCGGTGCGCACGGACCACATCCTGTTCGTGGCGTCGGGCGCATTTCATACCTCAAGGCCGTCGGATTTGATTCCTGAGTTTCAGGGCCGCTTCCCGATTCGCGTCGAGCTGAAGGCCTTGACCCAGGCGGACTTTATCCGCATCCTGACCGAACCCGAAAACGCCCTTACCAGGCAATACGTTGCGCTACTGGAAACCGAAAAAGTCCGCCTGCACTTTGCCGCCGACGCGGTGGCGGCGCTCGCCGAAATCGCGGCGCAGGTTAATGCGCGGTCGGAGAATATCGGTGCGCGGCGGCTCCATACGGTGCTCGAACGGCTGCTCGAAGATCTCTCCTTCAACGCGCCCGAGCGCGGCGGCGAAGAGGTCAACGTCGACGCCGCCTACGTCCATCAACGGCTCGATCCAATCCTCAAGAATGAGGACCTCTCGCGCTATATTTTGTAGAAGGCGCACGGGTTGCAGCGGGCGAAAACAGCGAGCGAAACGGCGCCGTGAATAATCCCCTCGAGCGGGCGCAGATTCTCGCCGAGGCGCTGCCCTATATCCAGCGCTTTCGCGGCCGCACCTTTGTCATCAAGTACGGCGGCCATGCGATGCTCACGCCGGAACTGCGGACAAGCTTCGCGCAGGACATCGTGATGCTAGAATCGGTCGGCATCAAGGCGGTAGTGGTGCACGGCGGCGGGCCGCAAATCACTGAGCTCATCGGCAAGCTCGGCCTCAAGTCCAGCTTCGTACGCGGGATGCGTGTGACCGACGAGGCCGCAATGGACGCGGCTGAGATGGTGCTCCAGAAAATTAACAAAGAGATCGTGGCGCTGATCTGGCGGCAGGGTGGCCGCGCTGTCGGCCTCTCGGGCAAGGACGGCTATCTCTTCGTCGCGCGCAAGATGTTGCTTGCGGTGAAGGAGGCGAACGGCCGCTTGGCGAAACTCGATCTCGGGCTGGTAGGTGAAATAGCTGAAGTTAATCCCGCGGCCCTGATCGCGCTCGAACAGGCGGGCTTTATCCCGGTGGTCGCGCCGGTAGGAATCGGCCGCGACGGGATGACCTACAATATTAACGCCGACGTCGCCGCAGGCGCGCTGGCGGGCGCGCTCAAGGCGGAAAAGCTAATCCTGCTGACTGACGTTGAGGGCGTGAAAAATGCCGGCGGCGAGTTAGTTCCCACGCTGTATGCGACGCAGGCGCGCAGGATGATAAGCTCGGGTACGATCGCTGAAGGGATGATCCCCAAGGTCGAATGCTGTCTCGACGCGCTGAGCGCCGGAGCGATCAGTGCGCACGTGATCGATGGGCGCGTCGGCCATGCAGTGCTGCTCGAGATTCTGACGGACGCCGGTGTCGGCACTGAAGTTGTGCAGCGGCGGGAAACTATTCAGCGCGGGAAGGTTGCGCGGCTCAATGGCCGCGCGCGGGATGGAGCGCAAGGCCAGCGATGAACAACGCCGAAATCGTCGAGTTGGCGCACGCCAACGTCACTCTCAATTATGGCTGCATGCCGATCGCGTTTATGCGCGGTGAAGGCGCCTACCTCTACGATGCCGACGGCAACCGCTATCTCGATTTTTTCTGCGGCCTGGCGGTGACCAGCCTCGGCCACGGCAACCCGCGCGTGGTCAAGGCGATCAAAGATCAGGCCGACAAACTGACTCACGCCTGCAATGTTTTTCATACCGAGCCAATGGCGCTGCTGGCGGCGCGCATCGGCCACGCCTTCGGCGACGGCCGCGTCTTCTTCGCTAACTCGGGCGCCGAGGCGGTCGAGGCCGCACTGAAACTCGCGCGCCGATGGGGCCACGCCAACGGCCGTTTCGAGTTCGTCACGACGCTCGGCTCCTTCCACGGCCGCACCTTCGGCTCGCTGAGCGCGACCGGTCAGGAGAAATATCATCTGGGCTTTCAGCCGCTCGTGCCGGGCTTCAAACTGGTCCCATACGACGACGTCGCGGCGGTTGAGCGCGCGCTGACCGATCAGACCGCGGCGGTGATGGTCGAGCCGATCCAGGGTGAAGGCGGCGTCGTGACGCCTCATCCGGACTACCTCCCACGGCTGCGCGAGCTCTGCGATCGCGCGAAGATTCTGCTGATCGTCGACGAAGTGCAAACAGGCATGGGACGGACCGGGAAACTGTTCGGCTACCAACACAGCGGGATCAAGCCCGACATCATCACGCTGGCGAAGGCGCTGGGCGGCGGCGTGCCGATTGGGGCGATGGTCGCGAAGTCTGAAATCGCTGCGGCTTTTTCGCCTGGCACACACGGCTCGACTTTCGGCGGCAATCCGATCGCCTGCGCCGCGGCGCTGGCGGTCTTTGACGCGCTCGAGCACGACGGTGCGATCGCGAATGGCGCCGAAGTCGGCAACTACCTCATCAAGCGTTTGCGCGAAATCGCACAAACCTGCCCGAACGTCCGCGAGGTCCGCGGCGCCGCGATGATCATCGGGGTCGTGCTCAAGCATCCGGCCAAACCCGTCGTCGATGCCTGCTATGGCGAAAAACTCGTGGTTAACGGCACGGCCGAAACGGTGCTGCGGCTGTTGCCGCCGCTGACGCTTACGCGCGAGCAGGCCGACTCCGGCCTAGCGATTATCGAACGGGCGATCCGCGCGGCTGCGGCATGATGGCGGCCAAGGCGCAAACCACGGCTGTTCCCAAAGGTCAGCCCGGTCCCGCGCCTATGAAGCGCGATTTTCTGGATTTGAGTTCTCTGACGCCGGCTGAATTGAGCAGGCTGCTGCGCCTGGCGGCGCGGCTCAAAGCGGAGCTCAAAAGCGGCCTCGATCATCCCTATCTGCGCGGCAAAACCCTGGCGATGATTTTTCAGAAGCCTTCCTTGCGCACGCGGATCACCTTCGAGACCGGGATGGCGCAGTTGGGCGGCCACGCCATCTATCTGGCGCCGCAGGATATCGGGATTGGCGAGCGCGAGTCCGTCAAGGACGTCGCCCGCAACCTGTCGCGCTGGGTCGACCTGATCATGATTCGCACTTTCCTGCACGCCACCTGTGTCGAGTTGGCGGCGTCGGCGTCGGTTCCTGTGATCAACGCGCTGACCGATTTGCTCCATCCCTGCCAACTGCTCGCCGACCTGCAAGTGCTGCACGAGCGCTACGGCGAACTGCGCAAGCTCAAGATCGCCTTCGTCGGTGACGGCTTCAATCTCGCGCAGAGCTGGATCGAAGCCGCCGCGCTGATTCGCTTTGATTTGCGCGTCGCCTGCCCGTCCGGCTACGAGCCCGAGAAGAGCTTCGTTACACGCCTCCGCCGCGACGAGCTGGGCCTGCTCACGCATGATCCGATCGCCGCAGTACGCGACGCCGACGTAATCTACACCGACACTTGGACCTCGATGGGCCAGGAGGCTGAGGCCGCGCAACGCCGCCGCGACTTCAAAGATTTTCAGATCAACAGCGCACTACTCAAACACGCCCGCCGCGACGCCGTCGTGATGCATTGTCTGCCGGCTCATCGCGGTGAGGAAATTACCGACGACGTTATTGACGGTCCGCGGTCGATGGTTCTTGAGCAGGCGGAAAATCGCCTCCATGCCCAGAAGGCGATCATGGTTTGGCTGCTACGCCCCGAAGTTCTCGACTACGCGGGCAGCACGTCAGTTAGTCTGTAAAGGCCAATTCGTAAAGGTCAGCCGGTAAAGTTCGAGCCGCACAAGATGCCTGCCGCCACTATA
Source organism: Candidatus Binataceae bacterium (assembly GCA_035308025.1). Lineage (NCBI taxonomy): Bacteria > Candidatus Binatota > Binatia (SeqCode) > Binatales (SeqCode) > Binataceae (SeqCode) > Binataceae bacterium (SeqCode). Next base: position 152,803 of record DATGHL010000029.1, on the reverse strand, counting down.
CGCAAAATCGTGCTCGCCTATTCCGGCGGGCTCGACACCTCCGTGATTCTGCGCTGGCTCAAGGACTATTACGGCTGCGAAGTGGTTAGCTACTGCGCCGACGTTGGACAAGCCGAGGAGACCGAAGGGCTCGAGGCCAAGGCGCTCGCCACCGGCGCGAGCAAACTTTATCTCGAGGACCTGCGCGAGGAATTCGCCCGCGAATTTGTCTTCCCGATGATGCGGGCGAATGCGCTCTACGAGAGTTACTACCTGCTCGGAACCTCGATCGCGCGCCCGGTGATCGCACGCAAGCAGGTAGAGATCGCGCGGCGCGAGGGCGCCGACGCGGTTGCGCATGGCGCGACCGGGAAGGGCAACGATCAGGTGCGTTTTGAACTCGCGTTCGCGCGGCTCGCGCCTGAACTAAAGATCGTTGCTCCGTGGCGGCATCCGGACTGGCCGTTCAAAGGGCGCGCCGATATGATCGCGTATGCGGCCGAGAAGAAAATCCCGGTGCCGGTCACGGCCGAAAAGCCTTACTCGATGGATCGTAATCTGGTCCACGTCAGCTACGAAGGCGGGGTGCTTGAGGATCCATGGCGCGAGCCCTATGAAGATATGTTCCGCATGACGATCGCCCCGGAAAAAGCGCCTGCACAGCCCGAGTACCTCGAGGTCGAGTACGAACGCGGCGACCCGGTCGCGCTCAATGGCGAGCGGCTTGAACCGGCGGCCTTGATCGAACGGGCGAATCAAATCGGCGGGCGTCACGGCGTCGGTCGCGCTGATCTGGTCGAAAATCGTTACGTCGGGATCAAGTCGCGCGGCGTCTACGAGACCCCGGGTGTAACCTTGCTCCTGCACGCCCATCGGGCGGTCGAGCAATTGACGCTCGATCGCGAGGTGATGCATCTGCGCGACGGACTCGTCCCGCGCTACGCGGAGTTCGTTTACAATGGCCATTGGTTCACGCCCGAGCGCGAGGCTTTGCAGGCTTTGATCGACGACACGCAAAAAAACGTTAGCGGCACGGCGCGGCTGAAGCTGTACAAAGGGAATGCCGCGATCGCCGGACGCCGCTCGGAAAACTCGCTCTACGATCCAATGATCGCAAGCTTTGAGGAGGCCGGCGGCTATAGGCAGGCCGACGCCGAGGGCTTTATCCGGCTCGGTGGATTGCGGCTGCGGGCGCTCGCGCGGATCGACGAGCGGCGTCGCGGGAAGGCATAACTGCATGGGCAAAGTGATCCAATTCCGTCCTGCGCGCAGCGCGCCGAAACTGGTGCCGCGCCCTCGCGCCGGCGAATGCCCGAAATGCAATCACAAATTGGACGTGCATGTTACCCATCCCAATGGCGCACTGAGTTGCGCGGCGCGCGGCTGTCTCTGTCGTACTCCACCGATGCGCTGAGCTGGCGGTGCTTGCGGCGCTCTGCGGTTTCCGGCAACTCCATTGTGTCCGGTGATTAAAGTGCGGCGCGAAAGCAAGGCGGCGAAAGGCGCAGGAGCAGCCGTCGAGCCCGCTGCGGTCGCGAGCAAAAACCTGCTGCGCGGCCGCTTCAAGCGCCCGCGGATGCCGGCGGTCGAAGCCTTCACCGCCTCGCTCCCGTTTGATCGCCGCCTCTATCGTCACGATATCCGCGGCTCGATCGCCCACGCGCAGATGCTGGCGAAAGTCAAAATCCTGACCGCCGGCGAAGCTGCTCGCATCGTCGCGGGCCTGCGCGCAATCGAGTGCGAAATCGACGCCGGGGAGTTTCGCTTCGATTTCGCCGACGAGGATATCCATCTTGCGATCGAGCGCCGCCTGACCGCAAAGATCGGCGCCGCCGGTCAGAAATTGCATACGGCGCGCTCGCGCAACGATCAGGTTGCTCTGGATTTGCGCTTATATCTGCGCGAACAGATCAGTCAGATCAGCAAACTCGTGGAGGGACTGCGCCGGACGCTACTGCGCGTCGCGCGCGACCACGTCGAGACGGCCATGCCCGGCTATACGCATCTGCAGCGCGCGCAGCCGGTGACGTTGGCGCATCATCTGCTCGCGTATGTCGAAATGCTGGGCCGCGATCACGAGCGCCTGGTGCAGGCGGGCGCGCGCACCAATGTGATGCCGCTCGGCGCCGGGGCGCTCGCCGGCACAACGTTGCCGATCGACCGCGAGATGGTCGCACGTGAACTGGGCTTCCCTAAGATCTGCGAGAATAGTATCGACGCCGTGTCAGACCGCGATTTCGCGCTTGACTTCCTGAGCGCCGCGGCGATCCTCGCAGTGCACTTATCGCGGATGGCCGAGGAGATCATCCTCTGGACCACGGCGGAGTTCGGCTTTGCCGAGCTGCCGGATGAGTTCGCCACCGGCAGCTCGATGATGCCGCAGAAAAAAAATCCCGACCTGCTCGAACTGGTTCGCGGCAAAACCGGCCGCGTCGTCGGCGCGCTGATTGCGATGCTCACCGTGCTCAAAGGCCTCCCGCTGGCTTATAATTCCGACCTGCAGGAGGATAAGGAACGCGTGTTCGATGTGGTCGATACCTTGACGCCGAGCCTGACGCTGCTGGCGCAGTTCTGGGATCGCCTTGCGTTCAAGCCTGCCACGATGCGCAAGGCCGCGGGCGGCTTCGCTCTCGCCACCGATCTCGCCGAATACCTCGTCGCGCGCAGCGTGCCATTTCGCGAGGCGCACGAAGCAGTCGGCGGGCTGGTGCGCGATACCGTCGCTCGCGGTCGCTCCTTCGACGAGCTGACGCTCGACGACCTGCGGCGCCATTCGGCGAAATTCGCCGCCGATGCTTTGAAAGCTCTCACTGTTGATAACTCGTTGCGCGCCCGCAAATTACCTGGTGGTCCGGCGCCGGACACCGTTCGCCGTCGGATCCAGCGGCTCGGCTCGGGACGAGGTTTGCGATGACTCCGATGACGGCGACTCCAACAACATGGCGCAGGACAGCGCTCTGGCTGGCCTTGGTCTTCGTCGCCGCTTTCGGCGCGGGCTGTGGCGTGAAGAGCGCGCCGCTGCCACCCGAGTTGGCGCGGCCGGAGCGCATCCTAGATTTGCGCGCGCTGGCAGATCCTCACGGGATCAAGCTCGCGTGGTCGCGCCCGATTCGCTTGACCGGAGGTCACTCGATGCGTGACCTGAGCGGTTTCGTCATCCTGCGGGCCGAGGGTGACGCGCCGATGGTCGCGCTGGTGAAAATCCCGGTTACCGATCAGCAGCGCTTTTCAGTCCAGCACGAATTTGACTATCTCGACGCGGAGACCGTGATCGGCGATCGCTACCGCTATCAGGTGGTTTCTGAAACCAGCGATGGCTATACCAGCGACGCGTCCAACGAGGTCGGCTTCACGCGCGTCAAGCCGCTGCCGCCTCCCAATCCGGCGACCTACGCGTTACCCACCCCGGCTCCACTGCCGTAGCCGCGAGCCACGGCCCACAGGCGCGCGTCGTTTGGGACGAGGTTCGGCGTGTGGTAAAAATCCAGCACGAGTTGCGACCGCAGCCCCTAGAGTTAAATGAACTATTTCACCTACAAAAATGCGGAACTTTTCGCCGAAGACGTTGCGATCTCCAGCCTCGCCCAGGAGCTCGGAACCCCGCTCTACGTTTATAGCGCTCGCACCCTGCGCCGCCATTACCGCGTCCTGAGCGACGCCTTCAAGGGCTCCGACGTAATGATCTGTTTCGCGATGAAGGCGCTGTCGAATCTCAGCGTCCTCAAGCTCTTCGGCGAGATGGGCGCGGGCTTCGATATCGTTTCGGTGGGCGAGCTGATGCGCTGTATCCGCGCCGGCGCCGATCCGCGCAAGATCGTGTTTTCCGGCGTCGGCAAGACCGACGAGGAGATCGAGGCGGCGCTCGCGGCGAAGATCCTGATGATCAATGTCGAGTCGCGACCGGAGCTTGGCCGCGTCTCCGCGGTCGCCAGTCGGATGGGCGTCGACGCACCTGTCAGCCTGCGCGTCAACCCCGATCTCGATCCCGGCACTCATCCGCACATTTCTACCGGCCATCGCGACAGCAAGTTCGGCATCCCGCTGTCACAGGTTGGTGAGTACTATGCTGATGCACGTAGCTTGCCGCGGCTCGAACTGGCCGGACTGAGCACGCATATCGGCTCGCAGATCACTGACATTGGCCCGTTCATCGAGGCGGCGCAGAAAGTCGCTAAGATTGTTCGCGATCTCCGCGCGGACGGTATCGCGCTCAAGTATCTCGATCTTGGCGGCGGCCTCGGCATCCCCTACCAGGAAGAGCCGCCACCGCCGTCGGAGTATGCTGCGGCCCTGATGGGACCCCTGCGCGGACTAGGTATTAAATTTATCATCGAGCCTGGCCGCGTCTTGGTCGGCAACGCCGGCATCCTCGTAACCAAGGTGCTTTACGTCAAGGAGACCGACGTCAAACGCTTCATCGTGATCGACGGCGCGATGAATGACCTGATCCGCCCGGTCCTCTACGAAGCCTTCCACGATATCCGCCCCGTGGTGAAGCGGGAGGGGCGCAATCTCGTCACTGCTGACGTCGTTGGTCCAGTATGCGAGAGCGGCGACTTCTTTGCGCGCGAGCGCGAATTGCCCGAGGCCCGCACCGGCGACCTGCTCGCGGTGATGAGCGCCGGCGCCTACGGCTTTGTGATGGCCTCGAACTACAACAGCCGGCCGCGCCCCGCCGAGGTCATCGTCAACGGCTCGGAGTTTGCGGTGGTGCGCCAGCGCGACAGTTTCGAGGATATTATTCGCGGCGAAAAACTCGTGACGCTCAAGCCGGGTCCCGATGCTTAAGTTGGGTCAGGGAATTGCGTGAAAGCACTCCAGTGAAAAAGTGAAGAAGTTACCTTTCGTCAAGATGCACGGCTGCGGCAATGACTACATCTATGTCGTCGCCGATCGGATCCGGCCCGCGGACCCCGGCGCATTGGCGCAGCGCATCGCCGACCGCCGCTTCGGGATTGGCGGTGACGGTCTCATTCTGCTCTGCCCGTCCTCCAAGGCCGACGTGCGGATGGAGATGTACAACGCCGACGGCAGCCGCGGCGAGATGTGCGGCAACGGAATCCGCTGCGTCGCGCGCCTTCACCACGAGGTTTCGGGCAGCAAGAGCAATACGCTCAAGGTCGATACCGATTGCGGCATCAAGACGATCACGCTCGAGTTCGGCGGCGGCCGTGTCGCGGCCACTGTGGATATGGGCGAGCCAATCCTCGACGAACGCCAGATTCCGGTCGCGCACGACGGTCGCGTCGTCGACTACCCGCTCGAAGTCGCCGGCCGCGTCGAGCGCATCACCGCGGTCTCGATGGGCAATCCGCATTGCGTGGTGTTTGTCCCGGACGAAAGCGTCTTCGCGCTTGACGTCTTCGAGTTCGCGCGGCTCGGGCGCCAGTTTGAAAATCACCCGTTTTTCCCGCGCCGCGTCAACACCGAGTTCATTTTGCCCTTGTCCCGCACTCGTTTGCGGATGCGCGTATGGGAGCGCGGCTCGGGCGAAACGCTCGCTTGCGGCACCGGCGCCTGCGCCGCATTGGTCGCTGCGGTACTGACCGAGCGTGCGGCTCGTAAGGCAACGATCGAGTTACGCGGCGGCAATCTTGAAATCGAGTGGCGCGCTGCGGGCCAAGGCACGAATCATGTCTTTATGACCGGCGAAGCGGTCGAAGTGTTTCGCGGCGAAATCGAAGTCGGCGATAATGAACTGATCGCCGCCGGGAGGCCATAGCCCGGGGAGGTTATAGACGATGTTCAGCGGAGCCTTTTCAGCATTAATCACGCCTTTTCGCGACGGCGCAGTAGACGAAACCGCGTTGCGCGATCTGGTCGAATGGCAAATCCAGTCGGGGATCGATGGTCTGGTGCCGTGCGGCTCAACCGGTGAGTCAGCCACGCTCACACACGCCGAGCATGAACAGGTGATCACACTCGTGGTCAAGCAGGCGCGCGGTCGCATCCCAGTGATTGCGGGCACCGGCTCGAACTCAACCGCCGAGGCGATTCGCCTCACCACCTTCGCGCGCGAGGTCCGCGCCGACGGCGCCCTGCTCATCTCTCCCTATTACAACAAGCCCACGCAGGAGGGCATCTACAAACACTATAAGATGATTGCGGCGAGCGTCGATCTCCCGCTGATCGTTTACAACATCCCCGGCCGCACCGGCTCGAATATCCTGCCGGAAACCTTCGCTCGGATGTGCGAGATCAAGCAGATCGTGGGCGTCAAGGAAGCCTCAGGCTCGATGGATCAATGCTCCGACATCCTGAAGCTTTGCGGCGATCGCCTCGCGATGCTCTCCGGCGACGATTCGCTGACGTTGCCGCTGATGGCGATGGGCGCGCGGGGCGTGATCGCTGTCATCAGCAACGTGATGCCGCGCGAAACGCACGATCTCGCGGCGGCGGCGCTCGCAGGTGACTTCACGCGGGCGCGCGAAATCCATTTCAAGATGATCCCGCTGATGCGCGCGCTCTTCACCGAGACCAATCCGATTCCGATCAAGCAGGCTTGCGCGTTTATGGGCAAATGCACTAACGAGATGCGGATGCCGCTGATTCCGCTGACCGCGGGGGCTGCCGACCGCCTGCGTTCCGTGATGAAAGAGCTGCGGCTGACGTGATACTCTGACGCTAAATTCTAAAGACGGATCCTACGATGGAGGAAACCATGATCGAGGACACCAATCTTCAAGTTGACGAGAACAATCGCTGGCGGCTGGAAACCCCGGGTCATCAAGGATGGCCGCGCACGGCGCGTCCTGACGATCCTAACAAGTACCTGATGATCTCGGCGGACTGCCACGCTAACGAGCCGTCCGGGCTCTGGGTGGAGCGGATCGACAAAAAATATCAACACCGCTTGCCGCGGATCGAGGTTGACGAAAACGGCGTCAAGTGGACGGTGGCCGAAGGGATGCAGCGGTCGCGCATGATCGACAGCCAGATGACCGGCGAAGAGGCGATCCGCAACAAGTCGGGCTTTACCCCGGAGCAGCGCATCGCAGACCATCGCCGCGATGGCATCGACGCCGAAATCATTTTTCCCAACAAAGGCCTCGCCATGTGGGCCACCACCGACGCCGAATTCGGCGCGGCGCAGTGCCGCGTCTGGAACGACTGGGCGTGGGAATTGTTTGGTCCCTACAACGATTTCATGTCGCCAGTCGCCGCCATCATGACTGCGGACATCGGTCTGGCGATCGCGGAAATCAAGCGGGTGGCGGGGCTCGGCTTTCGCGCCGTCAATCTGCCCTGCAAACCGATCTTTGGTGCGCACGACGCGCGCCATCCCAACTACAACATGGCGCTTTTCGATCCGATGTGGGAGGTGATTCAGGATTGCGACGTCACCATCACGTTCCATATTTCGACCGGCCGTGACCCGCGCGCGGCGCGCAAGGATGGCGGCGCCATTATCAATTACACTGCACATGCGCTCTCGCCGACGGTTGAGCCGATCGCGTGTCTGTGCGCGTCGGGCGTGCTCGAGCGTTTTTCCAAGCTGCGCTTCGCGGCTATCGAATGCGGCATCGGCTGGGTGCCATGGGCGCTCGATGCGATGGATGAGGCTGCGCGCAAACATCATATGTGGGCCTTCCCCAAGCTCAAGAAGCTCCCGAGTGACTATTTTCGCGAACACGGCGCGGCGTCGTTTCAGGACGATCCGATCGGACTCGAACTTGCGGAGAAGCACAACCTGGTCAACAATTTCCTGTGGGCGAATGACTATCCCCATCACGAGGGTTCGTGGCCCCATTCGGCGCAGTCGATCGAGCGTCAGTTTGGCGGCTTAAAAGAAGAAAGCCGCGTCAAGATTCTCGGCGGCAACAGCGCGAAGCTCTTCAAGTTCGACGTGGATGGCCTGCTGCGCCGCCGCAATCCCGCGATCCAATGATAAAGACTGCTCGGCTACAGGCAGGTGATGGTGCGACCCTGAACCTGACTGTTATAACTCAAGATAGAGCCTTGCTCACTACGGAGGAAGTATGAACGAGGGTGCCCAGATTGAAATCGACGAGCCCAATCGCTGGCGGCTCAAAACCCCCGGCCATCAGGGATGGGCAAAAACCGCGCGTCCCGAAGATCCTAATCGCTATCTGATGATCTCCGCTGACTGCCACGCACAAGAACCTACCGGTTTCTGGCTGGCGCGGATGGACAAGAAGTACCATGAACGCCTGCCACGCGTCGTCGTCGATGAGAAAGGCGGTAAATGGCAGATCGCGGAGGGGATGCACAAGTCGCGTCCGCTCGATATCAACCTCCAAGGCGAGGATGAAATTCGCAGCAAGACCGGCTATACGCCCGAACAGCGAATCGCCGACCAGCGCCGCGACGGCGTCGATGCCGAAATCATGTTCCCTAACAAGGGACTGACGGCGTGGGCGACCCGCGACGCCGAGTTCGGCGCGGCGCAATGCGCTGCCTGGAACGACTGGGCGTGGGAAACCTATGGCGCATACAACGATTTCATTTCGCCAATCGCCGCCATCATGACTGCCGATGTCAATCTCGCTATCGCCGAAATCAAGCGCGTTACCAAGCTCGGCTTTCGCGGCGTCAATCTGCCCTTAAAGCCGATTTGGGCCTCGACCGACTCCCGCGATCCGAACTACAACATGTCGCTGTTTGATCCGATGTGGGCCGTCATCCAGGATTGCGACGTCGCGATTACCTTTCATATCGGCACCGGACGTGATCCGCGGGCCGCAGGCAAGGAAGGCGGCGCGATTATCAACTATGCGGCCCATGCGCTCTCGCCTACGCTCGAACCGATCGCCTGCCTGTGCGCGTCGGGCGTCCTCGAACGTTTCACCAAGCTGCGCTTCGCCGGCATTGAGTGCGGGATCGGCTGGGTGCCATGGGCGCTCGAGGCGATGGACGAAGGCGCCCGCAAGCATCACATGTGGTCGTTTCCGAAGCTCAAGAAACTTCCCAGCGAATACTTCCGCGAGCATGGCGCGACATCATTTCAGGACGATCCGGTCGGCGTCGAGCTCGCCGAGAAGTATAACCTCGTGGATAATTTTCTGTGGGCAAATGATTATCCGCATCACGAGGGATCGTGGCCGCATTCCGCGCCATCGATCGAGCGCCAGATGGGCGGCCTGAAAGAAGCGAGCCGCGCGAAAATTCTGGGTGGCAACGCCGCGAAACTGTTCAAGTTTGACGTGGAAGGTCTGCTCCGCCGTCGCAACGCCGCAATCAACTGATCTATTTTGTAAGTCATAGAATCCGAGGGCCGGCCTCCTCAAGGAGGCCGGCCCTCGATTATTCTGCAGTAGTCAGTCGACAAATCCGACTGAGGACCATACTTCACACTCAGGGGCGCTGGTTGAAAACTCCGTCGAAGGAGTTCAGCCCGCTATCCTGCGCATAGCCTAGATGATCGAGCCCGAACAGATCCTCGAGGCCGCGCAATAACGCGTAATGATTGTACTCAGTATCGTTGCGGCTACCCGGCTTGACGTAACGCGACAGGATGACCGCGCCAATTCGCCCACCGCCCGGTCCTATGATGCCGGGCATGGTGACGTTCGGCCCCGTGGGCTCCTTACAGCAGGCGGTGACATCGGTTTTCTGAGGATCAATCGTGTGATTTTCGTCATAGCCCAGCTTACCTTCGTCGAAGGTGATGATTAGCATTCCGTCCTGCCGGTAGGCCGGTGATCCCAGAATTTTCGGAACCATCTGCTGCAGGAAGCGATCCGCCGATTTTAGATGGCCGCCGACACAGATTGCTGACACTCCATCGTGGCCGTCGTTGCAGAGATTGGGTGTGATGAAGACCAGATTGGGCGTGGTCGCAATGCTCTTCAAATCCGCGTCGAGATGAGTAAGCGGCGCCACGTGTGCGTCGCAGGTCGGATGGTCGATAAGCGAGTGGAAATAGACAAATGGATTATGCCGCGTCACGTACTGGTCGCCCGGCTTCGCCTTGACGTGATCATCGGGTTGGTTGAGTTCGGGATGCTGGCAATCGCGGCTCATGTCCTCCATGTAGCCGCCCCAGGTCAGGCCCTTAGCTTCGAGTTGATTGGCAATCGTGCGGACGCTGTCAGGATAAACGCATCCGCTGCCCTTCACCTGCCCGAAGCTATCCGCCGCGGCGGCTGCGGGCGCGAAGTCCTGATAGTCGTGAATACAATCCCGCTGAGTCTGAGGAGTCGGCGCCTGACCACTGACCATCGCGATATAATTATCCAGGCTGTAGTGGCCGATCGCGTAGTAGTGAGTTAGAAGTTCGCCTTTGCTGGTCAACTCCTTTGCGAGAAATGGCGCGTCGGAGTTCGCGCCAAAACTAGTCCCGAAGGTTTCATTTTCGAGCACGATGATGAATACGTGTCGCGCCCGGCCGCTTGATGGCGTACCCGTTTCGGCGGCCGTGGGAGCAGCCATTTGGGCGCTTGCCCGAGCGCCGCCGATCATTACTGCGAGCAGGATGAGTGCGGCGAGAGATCGGGCGACAGTTCGATCCACCCAATCCCCCGCTTTATGTGAACTTGCCGCGCTGCCGGCTCAGTTGAACATCAGGACGCTGCGTGCGACCTCGCCGGCCTTCATCGTACGGAAGGCTTCATTAACGTCTTCGAGCTTCATGCGCTTGCTGATCATATCGTCGAGGTTGAGCCGGCCCTGCAGGTAATAGTCGATGTACCGGGGCATATCGATGCGGAAGCGGTTGCCGCCCATCATGGTGCCCTGAATCTTGCGCTCAGTCAGGAACTTGGAACCGTCCAGTTCGACCTTCTGGCCGAGCGGAATCATGCCGATGATGGTCGCGGTGCCGCCGGGCTTGATGACCTCGAAGCACTGCTCAGCGAGCTTCTTCACGCCGACCGCTTCGAAGGCATAATCAACCCCGGCGCTCGCGGTCAGCGCCGAGATCACATCGATGCCCGCTTCACTATCGCCCGAGGCGAGCTTGCGAATTTCTGCGACCGCGTCGGTGTTGGAGGCATCGACGGTATGGGTGGCGCCGAAGCGGCGCGCCATCGCGAGCTTCGATTCAAACTGATCGACCGCGATAATCATCCGCGCGCCGGCGATGCGCGCGCCTTGAATTGCGGAAAGCCCGACGCCGCCGCAGCCGAACACCGCGACCGTCGTGCCAGGCTCGATCTTCGCAGTGTTGAGCACCGCGCCGACCCCGGTGGTCACTCCGCAGCCGATCAGCGCTGCGCGATCGAGCGAAATCTCGTTGGTGATTTTTACCAGCGCGTTCTCGTGCAGCAGCATCTTTTCGGCATAGGTCGAAAGGTCCGCAAACTGCGCCACCGGCTGGCCGTTTTGCGACAGGCGCGGCTTCTCGCCCTTCTTGCGCTGGGTGGCCTTACGGTTAGAGCAGCGATTCGCGTGACCCGACATGCACTCGTCACAGTAGCCGCAGAAGACCGACGGGCAGGAGATCACGTGATCGCCGGGCTTGAGATAGGTCACCGCCTTGCCGACTTTCTCGACCACGCCGGCCGCCTCGTGACCCAGAATCGCGGGCGCCGGATGCGGATACAGACCCTCGACGAAATGCAGATCGCTGTGGCAGACGCCGCTGGCCGCGGTCTTGACCAGAACCTCGTGGTCTTGCGGTTCGTCGATATCGACTTGCTCGATCGTCAGCGGCTGATTTGGTCCGTGAAAAATGGCGGCTTTCATCTGCATTGCGCTCTCTCCTCGAAATTTTCGATTTGGTTTTTCCCGGGTTGACGCTTCAATCGAACATCAGGACCGTACGCGCGACTTCACCGGCCTTCATCGCACGGAAGGCCTCGTTCACATCCTCGAGCCTGCCGCGGCGGCTGATCATGTCATCCAGGTTCAGGCGTCCCTGTTGGTAGTAATCCAGATACCGCGGCATATCAATCCGAAAGCGGTTCGAGCCCATGTTGGTGCCTTGGAGTTTGCGCTCGGTGAGCAACTTGCCGCCATTGATCGCGATTTTCTGCCCAACCGGGATCATTCCGATGATCGTCGCAGTCCCGCCCGGCTTGATGGCCTCGAAGCACATCTCGGCGAGTAGCTTGAGCCCGACGGCCTCGAAGGCGTAGTCCACGCCATCGTTAGAGGGCGACATCATTCCGCCACCGGTGTCACCCTTGCTCGTGAGAGCCCGGATCGCCTTGACCGGATCGTCCTTGGACGAGTCGACGGTGTGCGTCGCGCCCAGCCGCTGCGCCATCGCGAGCTTGTTGGGGAACTGATCAACCGCGATGATCATCCGGGCGCCGGCGATGCGCGCGCCCTGAATCGCCGCTAGGCCGACGCCGCCGCAGCCGAAGACCGCCACCGTCGAGCCCGGCTCGATTCGGGCGGTGTTCAATACCGCGCCCATCCCGGTGGTCACGCCGCAGCCGACCAGCGCCGCACGATCGAGCGGAATGTCCTTGCCGATCTTCACCAGCGCGTTCTCATGCACGAGCATCTGCTCGGCGTAGGTCGAGAGTTCCGCGAACTGCTTGAGCGGCTTACCCTTTTGCGAGAGCCGCGGCTTCTCATCTTTGCCGCGCCGCGTCGCGAGATGATTCGAGCAGCGGCTCGGATGCCCGGTCATGCAATCCTCGCAATATCCGCAGAAGACCGAGAGACAACCGATTACGTGGTCGCCCGGCTGCAAATAGGTGACGCTGCGGCCAACCTGCTCGACCACTCCCGCGGCTTCATGCCCCAGAATGGCGGGCTGCGGATAGGGGTAGAGCCCTTCGATAAAATGCAGATCGCTATGGCAGACGCCGCTCGCGACAGTGCGCACGAGCACTTCGCGGTCCTGCGGCTGATCGATCTCGACCTCTTCAATCGTCAGGGGTTGTTGCGCGCCATGAAAAACTGCGGCCTTCATCTAATTTCTCCCGGTGTCGGGCGCATTTGCCGATGACGCTCCTAGACCATGGCGAGCGCGTCGCTGTCAAGCAACTGCGGTCGCTGGTACTGGTCCAGTTTGACTTCGATGCGCGCCCTCGATCAGCCCGGAATATTGGCGACGCTGAAGGCCTCTTTGGCGCTGACCTGCACGCGACCGAGGTTGGGCGTCGACGTGGTGAAAGGGTGTCCTTTTGATGATCCGCGTACTTCGTGACTCCTGGCAGCCCACCAGACGGGAGAGCCCGACGATGGTCAGTTCAGTGGATAGTCGCGTTTGCGGCGCTCCAGGAATTCGACGTTACTTTGGAGCAGGCTGCGCGCCCACTTCTTGCGGGGGAAGCCGATAAGTGTCGAATTGAAAATCTTGGTGCGGCCCCCGATCGAGGCGATGCTCTCACCCGCGGTGATGACTGACCGCGTCGCGCTAATGATTTTTGATGATGCCACTGCGGGCCTTCGTTGGGGGGTGTCTGGTTTAACGAGTCAGCGCAGGCTCGTCAGAGCGGATAGCTATAGGCACAGCTCCGCTAGGGTGCGGAGCGCCTCAGGCTGGGACGTGCCTATCAGCATCGTCGTGACCGGCGACGATTTCCAGCGCGTGAGTTGTTCGCGAATATGCTCTTTCGGGCCGACCAACGCAACCGCATCGACCAGTTGGTCGGGCACCGCCGCCTGCGCCTCGTTCTTCTTGCCCGATAGGTAGAGATCCTGGAGCTGCGTCGCGAGGTCTTCGTAGCCGAAGTTGCGGACGTAACTGTTGTAGAAGTTCTTATTACGGGCGCCCATCCCGCCGATGTAAAGCGCTAGGCTCGCCTTGACCGGCTCGCGGCACTTGTCGAGATCGTTGCCCATCACGCAGGTGACATAGGGCGAGAAATCGAAATCTTTCGGATCTCTGCCGCTGCCGGCTTTGGCGAAGCCCGCTTCGAGATGGGGCTTGTAGAGCTGGTCATACCACTCGGGCGCCATCCAGACCGGCAACAGACCGTCGGCGAGCTCGGCCGCCAGCTCGATGCCTTTCGGACTGATCGAGGCGGTATAGATTTTCATGTCGGCGCGCCCGTGCAGGATACTCTTGAGCGGCTTGCCGAGGCCGCTCGCGCCCGGGCCGCGATACGGAATCTGGTATTCCTTGCCGTCGAAGCTCAACGGCTCCTCGCGCTTGAGAATCTTGCGCAGGATCGCGATGTACTCACGATAGCGCTGGAGCGGTTTGCCATAGGGCACCCCGTGCCAGCCTTCGATGACTTGCGGATTCGACGGGCCGAGCCCGATCAGGAAGCGGCCGTTGGTGAGGCCGTCGAGCGTCATCGCAGTCATCGCGGTCATCGCCGGAGTCCGCGCCTGCATCTGCAGGATGCCGGCGCCGAGCTTGATCTTCGAGGTGCGTGCGCCGACGAAGGCGAGAAACGTGATGACGTCGGAGCCCCAGGCCTCGCCGGTCCAGACCGAGTCGTAGCCGAGGCGTTCGGCCTCGAGAATCAGGTCGATCGTCTTGGGCATCTGCGGGCCCGAATAGCCGGAAACCAATCCGAGTCGCATAAAATCTCCCGTGCACCGTGCTGGTCAGCGCAAATCGTCCATTACAGGCTCGGCGTGCATCGAGTGCAGAAAAAGTTTGCACCGAAGCTCGATCAACTTCGCACCGATGCTAGAAGCATTTAGCACTAAAACTGCCGAGCTCAAATGAAACGGCCAATTCCGCGTGGCGCGCCGCTTGCTGTAGGACGGCAGGGAAAGGGCGTTAAAGAATTTTCCCGCCAGGAGAAGGGTCTCGTGAAACCATTCCAACAGATAACACATGGGGATGTCCTGAATGTCGCCGAAATCCAGTTTCACACGAGTTTCGACTACATGTTCCCCTTGTTGGCCGCAAACCCCGAGTGTCTCTTACCCCCGGGCGCGAACACTCAGGGCGCGTTGCTGGCGCTGGGTACGGCAATGGCGACCGATACCATCGCGCTCGGCAACGACTCGACGATTCCTGCGGTCTTTACCTACCTGGGCCAGTTCATTGATCACGACATCACCGCCCAGACCGATCGCGAGATCGGCGTCAGCCGAATCGCCACGCCCGACGGTAACGTCATGGACCTGACGCCTTTGCTCTCCAGCGTGGTGGTCCAACAACTGGTTAACGGACGCCGTCCCCAACTCGACCTCGATCATGTTTACGGTGACGGACCGAAGATTGGAAGCGGAGGGAATCTCGGCACAACCGAAGGCGACATCCTGTTCGATGCGAATCTAAAGTTGAAGACCGTCTCGGTGCCTCCGGGCTTCGATGTGCCCCGCCAGCCCGACGGGACGGCGATCATCGCGGATATGCGCAACAATGAAAATCTCAACATCAGCCAGTTGCACACGGTTTTTCTGCGCTTTCATGACCAGATCGCTGCAGCGCTTCCCGCAGCTCTTTCGGATGACGCCCGCTACATCAAGGCGCGCAAACTGGTCCGCTGGGCCTATCAGTATGTTGTGTTGAATGACTACCTTCCGACCGTCTGCGATCCGGTCGTAGTCGAAGACGTGCTCACTAACGGACTTCGATACTACGCGCCCGATTTCGACGTGATTTTCATGCCGCTTGAGTTCTCGACTGCGGCATTTCGCTTTGGGCACTCAATGATTCGCCCGAAGTACAACCTTAACGCTACGCACACCGGCGCGACCGGGCTAGCCCTTTCCGTCGTCCTGGGCGTAAGCGGCCTGCTCGATCCGGTGACCAAGCGGCTCAAGCCTGAGTACGTGATCGAATGGCACAATTTCGCGTCGATCATGGGTCATCCGGCGCCGCAGATGGCGCGCACGATCGATACGCTGATCTCGATGGACCTTGGCAATCTGCCGTTCAAGCTGCCCGGCGGCACGACGCTTCCGGCGGGACCCTTGTTGCAACAACTGGCGCGGCGCAACCTCATGCGCGGGTTCCTGCTTTCGATTCCCACCGGTCAGGCGGTGGCCAGCGCGATGGACATTAAGCCCTTGCAGCCCGCGGATCTGATAAATGGGGTCTCACCGGACATCAGCGCCGCCATCATCGGGGGCGGTTTCGATACGGCCACGCCGCTCTGGTACTACATTCTGCAGGAGGCGAAGTTCCAGCACGACGGAAATTTTTTGGGTTCGGTCGGCAGCCGTATCGTCGCCGAGACCTTAGCGGGATTGGTTCGGCGCGATCGCGGCAGCTATGCCAATAATCTTCAAGACCCGGCGGTGAAGCCTAACGGTATCGAGGTGGCCCCCGGTCACGTGATCAGCACGCTTAGCGATCTGCTGGTCTTCAGCGGAGTGCCGCTGTAGCGCGAACCTAACGTTCGAGCTGCCCTCGAGGGCGGCCTTATTGACAAAGTCCCGCGGACTCAGGTTCGCGGCACTTTGCTTGCGCTGACGTGCACTAGCGGACGCCGGTGTCGCAGCGGATTTTCGCGTTGGTGATCCAGCGGCCTTCATCGCCGGCGAGGAACGCGACGACTCCTGCGATATCGCGGGGCTGACCAATAACCAACGCCGTGAACTTGAATCGTCGGCAAAATAGAACGGCGAAGAGGCCAACCCGGAAACCGGTACCGGCTCCGCACGGGTTGGCGCGCTGCGTCGCGCCAACCCGTGCTAAGCTGTCCGAGATTCCTTCACTGCGTTCGCGTTGCTCATTAGGTTCAGGGTGACAAAAGCGGCATCTCCAGAAAATTCACAAACTCTTAGGATGACACTAAGTAGCTGAGTGCTACTGAAAGTAGGTGGCTGGCGGAATAGCAACTTGCTCATCAAGATTCGAGCACAGAAGAAGCCGGGCGAATGGATCAGCCGGGCTTCTTTGCGCTCGATTATCTTGTTGGCGGAATTTAGCCGCCGGCGGCGGCTGACGTCTCGGTCGCGGCGAACGGCTCGACGCTGACGCGGCGCTTGTCGCCGCGATAGGCTTCGTATTTGGTCACGCCGTCGATCTTCGCGTAGATCGTGAAATCCCGTCCCATCCCGACGTTGCGCCCCGGATGAATCCGTGTGCCGACCTGACGCACGAGGATGTTGCCGGCTTTGACCGTCTGGCCCGCGTAGATCTTGATCCCGCGGCGTTGACCCGGGCTGTCACGTCCATTGCGGCTGGAACCTTGGCCCTTTTTATGCGCCACGGCTGATCTCCTCGATCCGCAGGACGGTCAATTCCTGGCGATGACCGCGCTTGCGGCGATAGTTCTTGCGCCGCTTCTTCTTGAAGACGATGACCTTGGTGCCGCGCGGCTGCTGAACGATTTTGGCTCGCACCGAGGCGTTGGCCACGGTCGGATTGCCGACGGCGCCGGCATCGGCGTCGCCGATCGCGAGTACTTCGCTCAACGCGATCTCCGCGCCGACCTCCCCGACGATCCGTTCGACCGTGATCTGATCGCCCGCGCCGACGCGATATTGTTTGCCGCCAGTTTTTACGATTGCGAACATTTGCGAATCCGAACCCACTTAGTTAACCGACGGTCGCGGCCAAGTCAACGCAAACGCATCCGAATCGATGTAGACGCGTCGGCAAAGAGTTGGAAAAAGAAGATTTCAGTCGATACCGAGGCGCTCACGGGCACTCGGCACGATCATCTGCGGGTTCCACGGCGGGTCCCAAACCAGATCGACATTGGCTTCGGCGATGCCTGGGATCGTCATAATCTTTTGTTTGGCATCGATCGCGATTGTGGCGCCCATCCCGCATCCCTGCGCGGTCAAGGTCATCTTTACGTCGACTTTGTGGCCGCCTTCGGCGACGGCTGAAAGCTCCATCCCGTAAACCAAGCCCAAATCGACGATATTGACCGGGATTTCCGGGTCGAAGCAGGTCTTGAGCTGCTCCCATACCATCGATTCCAGATCCCCCGCGCTGACCTCCGCAGAGGGTATCGCCTCGACCGCGCGGCCGAGGGCGTCGGCGTCCGCACCCTGGATGCGGAAAAGACCGCCGTGGGCCGGCACCTGTAAGGTATAAGTGCCGCCGAGCGACTGAGTGATGAAAACCTCAACGCCCTTTTCCAGAGTCACGGTGTGGCCGGCTGGAATCTGGACGGCTTGGCAGTCGCGCATCAGTTCAACTCGTTCCATACTTCTAAATCCTCTTATTATCACCGCCCATTTTAGGGCTTTCGAGGCACAGTTGCCAGCGCGCTCTGAGGAAACCTTCCTCACTCGAAGCGGATGTGAGATAAATTTCGAGGCGAACGAATCACGAAGGCGGGGCGGGACGATGGGCGATTCATCGATGAACTTACCGAGCAACTTCTCGTCGCCGCCGCGCGTGACGATCCGGGAGAAGCTGCATCTTTTCTTGCGGGAGCGGCCGGGCGGCGCTGACGGCAACGAGCTGGCGAGGCTGCTATTTCGCGGCGTTGGGCGAGATCCGGAGCTGGGCGCGCGACTGATTCGCGGCGTCCTCGGCGCCGATCCGAAGTTTTATCATGACGAGGCGGCCGGGCTGTGGTCGCTGCGGCAGGCGGCGTCGATGCGAGTTGTGCTCGACGAGGCCCAATTCGTGGTCGTCGATCTTGAGACGACCGGCGGGCGGGTCGCGCCGGGCGCGATAATCGAGATCGGGGCCTATCGGATGCGCGGGCGGCGCATGGTCGAGAGCTTCCAGAGCCTGATCCGGCCTCGCTTCGTCGTTTCGAGCTTCATCACGCGTCTCACGTCGATCACGAATGAGATGCTCGCCCAAGCGCCGCCAGTCGAGGCGGTACTGCCGGAGTTTCGCGCCTTTCTGGGCGACGCGGTGATGGTCGCGCATAATGCGCCGTTCGATCATTCGTTTCTGGACTTTGAATTCCGCCAGCTGTTCGGGATGGGGCTCCTGAATCCGGTTCTGTGTACGGTGCGGATGGCGCGGCGGCTGCTACCGTTGGTCAAGCGGCGGCGGCTGGATCTGCTGGCGGAACATTTTGGACTTTCGACCGCGGGACGCCATCGCGCCCTCGGCGACGCGCGGATGACCGCGGAGCTGTTTTCGATCTTTCTCGAAATCGTCGAGCGGATGGGAATCGATCGGCTCGATCGGCTGATTGACGATCATGGGCGCGGCGCCGCCGGCCGGCGAATCGAACGGCATGTGCCGCCAGAGGTGATTGCCGCGATGCCGCGCGCGCCCGGCGTCTATCTGATGCGCAACGAACGCGGTGAGCTGTTGTATATCGGCAAGGCGCGCCGGCTGCGCGATCGCGTCGCGGCGTATTTCAACGGCGGCGCGAACGCCAAAGCGAAAACGGCCGAGCTAATTAGTCATGTCTGGGCGATCGAAACGCGCGTGATGAGGTCGGCGCTCGAAGCCGGGCTGAGCGAGGCGCGGCTGATTCGCGAGCATAAGCCGCCCTACAACCGGATGCTGAAAGCGGCGGCGCCGGCGCATGTGATCCGGCTCGACCTCAATGATCCATTTCCGCGGCTGCGGATCGCGCAAAAGCTCAGAGCGAAGACGGGTGTGCTGGAGCTGGGACCGTTTATCGGACGGCGTAAGGTCGATCATTCGATCCGCGCGCTCTCGAGAATCCTGGGTATGCGCATATGTTCCGGGCGGCTCGCGCCGGACGAGAATTTCTCACCCTGCATCTATGGTCAGATGGGCCATTGTGCGATGCCCTGCAACAAAACCGTCGGTGAGGACGATTACAACGCGCGGGTGGGGCGAGCAGTCGCTTTTTTGCGCGGACGAGTCGGGCCGCTGCTCGGCGATCTGGTGCGAGCGCGCGATCAGGCAGGCGCGGCGATGCGCTTCGAGGAGGCCCGCCGATGCCATCGCGAGTTGGAGGCGCTGGCGGCGCTGACGGAACGGGCCGGCCGTCTCAGCCGGGTAGTAACGGAGAACAATCTTGTGATCGTCGTGGGTGGCGTGGCGGTGGGGGAGTCGGGCGCACCTTGCGCGCCCGACTCCCCCACCGCATGTGCCTACGTGGTGCTGAGCGGGCGGCTGGCGCTGACGCGCGAGCTGGTCTCGCGCGACGACGCGGCGGCCGTTGCAGCTTTCGTCGCGGAGAACTTCGAGCGCTACCGGATGCGTCCCGTGAGTCGCGACGAACTCGAGCCAATGATGATCGTCGCGCGCTGGCTCAAGGAGCGCGCTCCCGACGACGGACGCCTGATTTATCTTGATGGTCCGGTAATCAACCCGGCGACGATTTTCACTGACCGCGACTGCTCCGCTCAGCTATCCGATGGCGGCAGTCGGGTAGCGACCGCATCGGGCGAGGCCCCAAGGCTCGGGAGGTAAGCGTATGGAACCGTTCTGGCAGAAAGCAATCATCGCGCTGTTCGAAACCTCTTTCGCCCTTGTCATAGCGGGATTTTTCGCGGCGTGGATCACGTCGCGCGCCCAGCGCCATCGCGACGCCAGCGAACGGCGCGAACAGCTCGGCCTCCAAATGGTGGAGGTCGCCAATGCGCTGTATCTGCAAACGCAACGCCACTGGAGAAACCGAGGCCCGCAGTGGGACCCGGCCCCGAATCAAGCCACTGCTGCTTCGCGAATCGCCCTCGAGGAGCAGTATTTGAAGACGCGTGTGGCGGGCGAAGTCACCGAAGATCGCCTGCGCACACTGTTTCGCTCTGATACGGTCTGGCGGCACTGGCACGCGGTTACGGACCTGCTGACCGTTCGTTATTTCCAGGTTATTGGAGACAACGGGAAGGCCTCCAACGGACTGCTCGTACAAAACGCCGGCCCGGATCATAGCGGACTAACGGTAGAGGAGCTGGCCAATCCACGAGCCTTGCTCACCGCCTACCGTAAACGTCTGCGGGCAGCCTCACGGGCAGTGTTCGAGGAGCCGATTGAAACGCGCGCCCTGAACCCTGGAGTCCACGGGCGCGCGCATGTCGAGCACGAACCGTTGCTTGGGCCCGAGTAAGTCAGGGC
Source organism: Candidatus Binataceae bacterium (assembly GCA_035308025.1). Taxonomy (NCBI): domain Bacteria; phylum Candidatus Binatota; class Binatia (SeqCode); order Binatales (SeqCode); family Binataceae (SeqCode); species Binataceae bacterium (SeqCode). The sequence goes on along the minus strand of DATGHL010000029.1, from coordinate 132,096 downwards.
CTGATGCGAGTGACCGAGTGCGGCTACGTTGATCGCCTGTCTTGAGGCCACGACGAGGCCTTGATCCTTATGATATTGTCAGCGGCAGATTCAGTCGTTCTCCGTTTAGCGTTAGGTAGGTGTCTTCCGGGTTGATGCTCGGAGTTGTCTTTCCCGATCCCCTGATATTGATCGTTATGGTGCTGCCCGGCGGTATGTTGATTTTTGCTATACCGATCTCCGCAGACCCGTCGCCGTCAAGCTTATGCTTGAACTTCGGATCGGACGGTGCAACACCGTTTACACCCGTGACATCGACTTGGGCCTCGAACGAAAGGTGAATATCGTTCGCTCGTTTCTTTGACCTGTTTTTGACCGTGATGAAATCAAAACTTGGCATGGCGCTTCCTCCTCTCAGCCAGATTTCAAAGTGGGAATTCCGGACTGACTGTGCGGCAAGAGGCAGACCACTACAACCAATAAAGCAGCAAATAGCGCACTTTCCTCGGATGACAGATATTCTTAGCGGCACGGCATAAATCTTAGCGGCACAGTGCAAAATGGTTGGTGATACTCGAAATCGCGCGGGTGCTTCTCCCGTAGAAGCACCCCGACATGAAGACTCGTATTGCGAATTTCCGGAGTGAGCGGGCTTACGGACGGATGCGGGTGACCGGGCGATCCGCGAGTTCCGAGGGCGTGGTGCCGACGGCTTCGCGGATCTCGTGATCGTTGTCGGCTGGGTGGCAGCGGCGATTAGTTCGCGTTCAGCCAAGGGATGGAAGGCAAGTGTCACCGAAGCGCTTCGCGCGCTTTCTTGAACACCTTCCCCGCTGGAACGCCCTTGACTTTGCCGCTCTTCAGCTCGACTGAGCGGCGCTCTATTTCAACGAGCCATTCGCGTTCGGCTTCCAGCTCTCTGGTCTCTTCCAGGCTCCGAATCAACCGTTGAGCAAGGCGCGCTCGAGCGCGCGTCGAAAGCTTCAACGCGTCGTCCGCGATCTTTTTGAGCTCAATGCTCATCGCCTAATTTCCCGATGGCAACGCAAATTTGGCCGTCGCGTCAGGGGCGGATGCGAGTGACCGGGCGGTCTGCGAGTTCGGAGGGCGTGGCGCCGACTGCCTCGCGACGCTCCTTGTAGTCCTGAATCGATTTCATGACACCCGCCATCGAATTACCCATCAGCATGTGGCGCTTTTCGCTGACCCACTGCTGGGAGTAAACGATCGGGTCGGCGATGCCCTGGAAGTGCGGCGCGACATAGCGCGACCATAATTCATAGGAGCGCAGCGTCTGCTCGCGCGAGGCCCATTCGTGCGCGAGAATCAGCAGTCCGCCGAAGCCGCCGCCCGAGGCCTCGATCGCTTCGTTGATGCGTTGGATGGCGTCGTCAGGGGTGCCGACGATGATGCCGCCGCGTTCGACCATCCGATCAACGGTGAATTCGCTTGCGGGCTGGCCCGGGTATTCCTCGAACTGGATATTGGCCGCCAGGGTCCCGACAAAGTACTCCTGAATCCAGTTGTTGCCGCCCGCGCGAATCTCATCGACCGCCTGTTTTTTCGACTCGGCAAGATGCACCGGAAAGACCAACCGCCAGTCCTTGCGATCCATGGTATTGCCATTTTCCGCCGCGATCTCCTCGGCCATCGCCCAGCGCCGCGGTAGGTCTTTGAGACCACCCGGAGTAAAGGTCGCGATTGACAGCACACCGCATCCGAGCTGGCCCGCCGCGACCATCCCGGAGGGCGAGAAGGTATTGGCGACGAAGACCGGCATGTACGGCTTCTGGAACGGCTTCACCTGCAGATGGGCGTCGCGCATCTTGAAGTAGGAGCCGTCGATCGTGATGCCGCCCTCTTCCTTGAAGAGCCGCAGGATCGCCTTGACGCCCTCGACCATGCGGTCGCGCTGAGTGGTCGTCTCGATTCCGAGCATGTAGGCGTCGGAGGAGAGCGCGCCGGGGCCGCATCCGAGCATCACGCGCCCGTGCGTGAGTTGATCGAGCAGCGCGAAGCGATTCGCGATATTGAAGGGATGATGATACGGCACGCTGACCACGCCGGAGCCGAGCATAATCCGCTTGGTACGCGCGGCCGCGGTCGCCATGAAAATCTCCGGCGACGAGATGATCTCCCAACCGGCGGAATGATGCTCGCCGATGAAGGCCTCGTCGAAACCCAGTTCGTCGAGCCACTCGATCAGTTGGAGATCGCGCTCAAAAGCGAGCGTCGGATTTTCGCCGACCCGATGGAACGGGGCCATGAAGATGCCGAATTTCATATAGCGTCCTTTGGGCGCGCCAGTGGGCCACGCCTCAGTGGAACTTACGCCAATCTGCCGTGAACGGGCAAGGGACTAGCGGGACATGACGTCGCGGTAGTGGCGCCAGATGCCGCGCTGCGTGGTTTCGTCGGTTTCGTGGCCGGCAGTGCCACCGTTTTCGCGGACCTCGCGATGGAGTCCGCGGCGCAGCACCAGCCATTCGTTGACGCGCGCGGCGAAGCCCGCCTGATTGCGCTCGTAGGCCTCGAAGTCGTCGGGCGCGACCCGCCCGGCGGGTCCATGGATGAGATAGGTCTCGGCGAGGCGGCGCTGATTGATCTCGTCCGGCGCGTCCTTAAGCAGAGTCGGATAGTAGTACACGACGGTTTCGTCAACGCTGACCGGTTGAATTACGCGGAATTGATTCAGGATGAAAATCAGATTCGGAAAGATACAGAAATGCGGCGGTCCTTCGGCGATGATTTGATCGGCGCGGGCCTCGCCATGGCGCGCGACCATCGCGGCGCGATAATCGCTGAAAGCCTGCGGACTCCATCCGGGGGGCACGACGCGTCCGCCGTTGCGGGTTTGCACCGGATTGAGATCGAGCTGCTCAACGCCGTGGCCGTGGTCGCGGGCGAGCGCCTCACTGCGCTCGCCAAAGACCGCCTCCATGTCGTTCTTACCCTTCATCATCATGACCATCGCGGCGTGATGGAGGATGTTGGGGTGATAGCCATCGACGGAGTTCTCGAGGGCCATCTTCCAGTTGCCCTTGTACGAATGCTTGAGGACGCCGGAGCGCAAAATGATCTCGCCGGCGGGTGAGAGGTTGACGAACTGATCGATGAGGCGGCGCGCGGCGCCGAGATGATCCTCGAGCGAAGGGCCGGTCGCCGCCAGGCTCGCGAAGATGAGACCGCGATACTGATCGACACGTGGAACCGTCGCGAGCCGGTAGTCCTCCTTGCGAAACGAGACGTCGTAACCACCGGCGTAGGGCACGCCGACCAGCTCGCCGCGATTGTTGTAGGTCCAGCCGTGATAGGCGCAGCGGAAGGCGTGGGCGTTGCCGCGCTCGCTCTGACAGACGGTGTTGCCGCGATGCATGCAGCGGTTGAGCATCAGATGAATCGCGCCGTCCTCGTCGCGCGAGACGATTACGGGCTGCGTACCGATAGCGCGCACGACGTAGTCGCCAGGCTCGGGAATTTCGCTCGCATGAGCGACGTAAACCCACTCGCGATGCCAGATTTTGTCGAGCTCGTCGTGGAAGATCGCACGGTCGTAATAGACGCGTCCGTTGATGCGATCGTTGCGGATCAGATCATCGTAAGCGATTTGGTATTGGCTTTGCGGATCGATTCGCGTATCAGGCATCGTCGCCATGGGCGTCACCTCGCGGGGTTTCAGCCCGATCCTACCGTTGTAACCCGTCAATTCTCAATCGTTATTGTTCATCGAGGCGGCCGGGGTCGAGCAGCGGGAGGAGTTCTGCGTGACGCGCGCCGGCGAGCGAGGCGAGTTCGAGCGGGTCGAGGAAGACGCATTGGCCGCTGCGCAGATCGCGGATCATCAGGCGGGGGCCGTTGCCGCGGTCGTCGCGCTCGATTTCAACTGCAGCGAACTCACTGTTTAATTGTATGGGCATCTTAGGGCCTTCAGGCGAAATGCCGTTTGTCGGCGACCAAGCTGGACTGTTCACGGACGAAAATGAGGTCGATTTGATTGAGCGCCTGGTCGAGCGGGCGGCGGTGAATCTCGAGAATATCATAGGCGATAAAGCCGAGGCTTTTCATGAATGCAACTACGTCGTGCAGCAGCGGGGCGCCGACATTGATTTCGATGATTGCGATCTCGACCAGTATGGCCTCGAAAGCCGGCAGAATCGCCCCTGCGCCCTTCAGGATCTCGAGCTCATAGCCTTGCGCGTCGATCTTGAGCAGCCCCGGCCGCGCCAGCTCCGGGAACAACGAGTCGAGCCTGCGCAATTCCCGCTGCTCAACGGTTCGCGGCAACGGACTGCGTTCGCTCATGATCGATGAACCGGATTCCATCAGATGGAATTGAACCTGTTGGCCGTCGTCAGCGCCCAGGAGTTCGCATAGCAAGGCTGCGTCGAGGTCTTTGGCGACGGCGCCGAGCCGTGCTTGCTTCTCCAGGTTGGGTTCGACCATCCGCAAGCTGGCAGCTGGCCAAACGCGCTTGGCCAGCCTGCTCCAATCGCCTTCAAAAGCGCCGACGTCGACGATGGTCTGTGGCGCAAAACCCCGCGCCGCCATCGCGCGGAGGCCTAGTTCCATGCTGGGAGCAAAGGCGAAGTCATGGGCAAATTTCTCGAATTCCGCGTTGGCCAGATGAAACGACAGGTGAAAGAGGGACCTTTTGACGCGATCGGGTAAAAGCCCGCTCAGTATGGTGATAGTTCCAGTCTTGAATCGATTCATTGATGCCGCGAGCGGCGTGGCGCGATCATCTGGTCATGGCACGGACTAAAATAAAAAGAGCATGTTTGGGAGCGGCTCGTTGTTGTTGAGCAGGATAACTTTCTTCGACTTGATGCGGAAGCCGTCAGCGGAGGCGGTCAGAAGATGAAGCGTGCTGCCCGCCCAGAGGATCTGTGCGCCGCGATGCAGCTCGGTGAGGATGAAGTTTGAGCTCACAGAGACCTCGCCGCCATTCTCACGATCGATCAGAATGTTGCCGACGATGCGTTTGAGGCGCGGGGCGCGCTCCTTGAGCCAGAGGGTCTCGTTGAAACGCCGGACGCGGTTGCGGAGTTGGCCGCCGCGGTCGTAAACGATCGAGACGTTGCGCGCCGGATCGATGTCGTCGGCGTTGGCGGGAATCCAATAGGTGGCGTCTTCGAGCGACCACAGCGCGAGCCAGTCGTCGTAACGATGCTCGTCCATCAGGCGCGCCTCGCGAAACAGGAAGCTCTCGATTTGGTCGTGAAGATCGCTCATGCCATCGAAGCCTCAGGCTCCGCATAGCAGAACGCCGGGCGAGGGCCAAGGCGCGGAGCGCCGTTGGCAAGCCTGGCTTGAGGTGCAATAAGGATCGGCAGAATCGCGACAAATCAGCGGGAGGATTTCACCATGCCGACGAATGGGCCGAAGCACGTGCTCGACGGCTACAAGGCGCTGGACTTTACCCAGTTTGTGGCCGGCCCGACGGTCACCAAGCTGATGACCGAGATGGGCGCCGAGGTAATCAAGGTCGAGCTGGCGCCCGACGGCGATCGCTCGCGCGGGATGCCCTTTGTGAAAGATCAACGCAGCGGCTACTTCGTGCAACAGAATCGCGGCAAGCAGAGCCTCTGTCTCGATGCCCGTAACGAGGAAGGGAAGAAGATCATTCGCGACCTGATTCCCAAGATGGATGTGCTGGTCGAGAACTTCGCGCCGGGCGTGATCGCGCGGATGGGCTTCGGCTACGAAACCGTGCGCCAACTGAATCCGAAAATCATCATGTGCTCAGTCTCGACCTTCGGGCAGCAGGGGCCGTTGTCCCAGGACACCGGCTACGATTTCATGGGGCAGGCGTATGCGGGCGTGACGTCGCTCAGCGGGGAGGAGGGCGGAGCGCACTTTCCGCCGATGCTCGCGATCGGCGACGTCTCGACGGGAGTGCATGGGCTGGCGGCGATCGCGTGCGCGTTGTTGCATCGCGAGCGCACCGGCGAGGGGCAGCATCTGGATATTTCGCTGGTGGATGCTTATTTTCACTTTCATGACATCTGGGTGCAGTCGATTAGCGCGAGCGGCGGCGCGGCCAAGCCGGTCCGCACGGGGCTGCATTATTCGATTCTGGCGCCGGCCGGGATGTTCAAGGCGCGCGAGGGCTATATTTTTGTCTTTGCCTGGCTGGACCATCATTGGGCCAAGCTGTGCGAGCTGATGGGCTGTCCGGAGCTGGCGCGCGACCCGCGCTTTGTCGACGTCGCGAATCGAGTAAAGAATCGCAGCGAAATCATCGTGGTGATAGAGAAATGGCTGCAGTCCTTCCCTAATGATCAGGCGGCGGTCGAGGTGTTGCGTGCGGCGCGGCTGCCGTCGGCGCCGGTGCTGAGCGTCGAGCAGGCGATGCGTCATCCCCATCTGGTCGAGCGGCAAACCGTGCAGACGGTGCACGATCGGGTGCTTGGCGAGTTTCAGATTCCCGGTTTTCCGCTGCGGTTTTCCGCTTTTCCACAGCGGCTCGAACTGGAAGCGCCCTTTCTGGGCGAGCATAACGGCACGATTCTGACGTCGTACCTCGACTACTCTCCCGAAGAGGTGAACCGGCTCGAACGCGAGGGCGTGTTGCGCCACCTGCCGCGCTAGCTGCGGATAACAGACGGTGGTTTCGGTGTGGACTACAAGTTGCGACCGGGTGATGATCGGTTCGGCGGATGCGCGTCTGAATCATCGTCGGCGAGCAGGTCAGATTAGGGAGCGAGTGATGGATGCGTTAGAAACGCTGCGCGAGCAGAATTTGCCGTTTGCGAAGCTGCTCGGGATTGAGCTGACCTTCGCGAGTCCTGAGCGCGTTGCTGCGCAGATGCGCGTGCGGGAAGACCTCTGCACGATTCCGGCAGTGCTGCATGGTGGCGCACTGATGGCGCTGGCGGATATGCTGGGCGCCTGCGCGACCGTGCTGAATTTGACCGGTGGCGCAGGAACGACGACGATCGAATCGAAGACCAATTTTCTGGCGCCGGCGCCGGTCGGAACGACGGTTACTGCGGAATGCGTCGCGATCCATCGTGGCAAGCGCACGATGGTCTGGCAGACGCGGATTAGCGGTCAGAACGGCCGGCTGCTCGGGATCGTGACCCAAACTCAGATGGTGCTGGAACCGCAGCCAGCTTAAGGGCGGCCGGCTTAAAAGCAGTCGAGGTAAAGGCAGCGGGGGGGTGCGCAAGCCTTCGCGGGATTGTTCGTATAGATGAGAAATCGTGGACGGCGGCGCTTCAATTCGACCCAGGATTCGACTGTGCCGCGACCGCATAACGGACCGCGGCCGGTGCGCGGCGGTCCCGAGCGCAGAGCGCCGCAGCCGCCCCGCGCGGCGCAGGGTGAGATTATCTTTGGCGTCGAGCCGGTGCGCGAGCTGATCGCCGCGTCGCCGGCGGCGATCCAGGCGTTGTTCGTGAAGAGCGGCGCCTACGAGCGCTTCGGTGGCGAGATCGAAGCCGTACGGGAAGCCGGTGGCCGCGTGGTCAAGGCGGAAGATGCCGATCTCGCGCGGATGGCCGGGTCCGAGGGGCGTCATCAGGGAATTATCGCGACGGTGCGGGAGTACAGTTATGCACCGCTGGAGCAATTGCTCGAGCAAAAGCCCGATCCGCTGCTCATTGTCGATGGCGTGACGGATCCGCGCAACCTGGGCGCGATCATGCGCTCGGCGGAGTGCGCCGGAGTGCGCGGAATCGTCCTGGCTCGCGATCGCACCAGCGGCGTGACCCCAGCCGCGGTCAAGGCCTCGGCGGGTGCCTGGATTCATCTGCAGATCGCGCGCTGCGGTAATGTCGCGCAGACGCTCGAAGCGCTCAAGGCGCAGGGTTACTGGGTGGTGGCGCTGGCGCCCCACGGCGATACGCCGCTGTACGAAGTGGACGTCACGCGGCGGCTCGCGATCGTGCTGGGTTCGGAGGATCGCGGGGTGCGCGAAATCGTCAAGAGCAACGCCGATTTCGTCGTCAGTATCCCGATGCGGGGCCGGGTCGGCTCGCTCAACGTCTCGGTCGCGGCGGCGGTGACCCTGTTCGAGATCGGACGGCGGCGGGATCGCGGTGACGCAGGTGGGGGCGATGCAAGCGCCTCAGACGCCGCATCCGGCATATAATCGCAAGGGCAACGTCGGTTGACAGGCGCCGACCGGCTGAATAAAAAGGTGGGTTTCGGGGTCGGTTTCGTTATCGGGGCCGATGTAGCTCAGTTGGTAGAGCAACTGACTTGTAATCAGTAGGTCGCGAGTTCGACTCTCGCCATCGGCTGCGCGTTGCAGACCCGAGGCGGAGGCATGTCCGGAGAGGTTCCAGAGTGGCCAAATGGAGCAGACTGTAAATCTGCCGGCTAATGCCTTCGGAGGTTCGAATCCTCCCCTCTCCACCAAATTTACGGCGCGTGAGATCAGGGCGGCCGGGAGAGCGGGAATAGCTCAGTTGGTAGAGCGCGAGCCTTCCAAGCTCGGGGTCGCGGGTTCGAATCCCGTTTCCCGCTCCAATTTCCGGCGGATGGTTACGCGCCGATCGCGATGAACTGGTAGGGATAGGCGGAAAAAGGACTTGCCCACGTAGCTCAGCCGGTAGAGCACTTCCTTGGTAAGGAAGAGGTCATGGGTTCGATTCCCGTCGTGGGCTTGCGCAAATAAAAATCGGCCGTCAACTTTGGCGGCGAGGCAGGTTGAGCATGAGAGACTTGATCGGACTGCAATGCGACGGCTGTAAACGGCGCAACTACACGACCAGCCGGAACAAGAAGCGGCAGACGGAAAAATTGGAGATTAAGAAATTCTGCCCCAGTTGCCGGAGTCATACCGCGCATAAAGAGGTCAAAGTATAGTTGGCCCGGCAGAAGGCAGAATTGCAAACCGAGTCGGGCAGAGGTTGATCGAGCGAAGTTGATCGAACGGGAGCGCACGGATAGAAACAGCGTCCGATGAGCATCGGGAGGGTCAGTAGCTCTAATTGGCAGAGCATCGGACTCCAAATCCGGGGGTTGCAGGTTCGAATCCTGCCTGGCCCGCCAGACTTAGCAGCCTCCCTTGAATGCGTGATTGAAAATGGCTAATCTTAAAAGTTACCTCGAACAGGGCACGACGTTTGTCCAGGAATCCTGGACAGAGCTATCCAAGGTCCACTTTCCGTCGCCGCGCGAAACTATGCAGGCGACGCTGGTGGTGGTGGGGCTGACGCTGGTGATTGCGCTGTGGCTCGGAATGGCCGACATGGTGGCAACCCACGCGGTCCGCTGGATGCTGGGTTGAGGTAAAGGTCGGGCCGACGGAAAAGTTAGGCTGACGCGCGGCGTGTCAGTGCGGGGCGGAAGTCATCAAGAGTTTGCTTAGAGGCTGCGCAAAAATTGGCTGATCATATGGCGGACGCAGCGAGTATCGAGCCCACGCCGGCCGCGGGCAAGAAATGGTACATCGTGCACACCTACTCAGGCTTCGAGCAGAAGGCCAAGGCGGCGCTCGAAGAGCGGGTACGCTCGCTTAAGGTCGAGGACAAATTCGGCGACGTGGTGGTGCCGGTCGAGCGGGTGCAGGAGCTGGGCAAGGGGGGCGAGCGCAAGGTCTCGAGCCGCAAGTTTTTTCCGGGCTACATGTTCGTCAACATGCAGCTCGACGAAGAGACCTGGCACGTGGTCAAGAATACGCCGAAGGTGACCGGCTTCGTCGGTCATGCGACGACGCCGCCGGAAGTTCCCGAGTCCGAAGTCATGGCGATCCGCCAGCAGATGGAGGAAGGGGCGCTGCGGCCGAAGCCCAAGGTGCTGTTCGAGGTCGGCGAGGCGGTCAAGGTGATCAACGGCCCCTTTCAGGATTTCAACGGCACGGTCGAGGAAGTCCGGCCGGAGAAGGGCAAGGTCCGCGTGCTGATTTCGATTTTTGGCCGGGCCACCCCGGTCGAGCTGGAGTTCGTGCAGGTAGAGAAGTCGTAAGGGACCGTGCAGTTGCTCTCGGGGGAGTGCGAACGGCGGCCAATGGCGCCGCTAAGACGTCGGCAGCGCGAATAAGAGAATGTCAAAAAAGATAACCGGGCAGATTAAACTGCAAATCCCGGCTGGGGCGGCGAATCCGTCGCCGCCGGTGGGCCCTGCGCTGGGTCAGCGCGGGGTGAATATCATGGAGTTCTGCAAGTCCTTCAACGCCCAGACCCAGGCGATGCAGGGGCTGGTGATTCCGGTGATCGTGACGGTTTACGCCGATCGCTCCTTCACCTTTGTCACCAAGAGTCCGCCAGCGTCGATATTGTTGCTGAAGGCGGCGGGACTCGAAAAGGGTTCGCCGACACCGAACAAGAACAAGGTCGGCAAGGTCTCGCGCAAACAGGTCGAGGAGATCGCCAAGACCAAGTCGAAGGATTTGTCGGCGCGCGACGTCGCCGCAGCGATGAAGACGGTTGAGGGTACGGCGCGCTCGATGGGGATCGAAATAGCGGAGTGAGGGGGGCCGAGGCTCGGAAACGGGATCGTCGAGACTGGGCGCATCGAGATAAGGACGCTGAAAAAAATGGCTGGAAAGAAATACGCCAACGCGGCGAAGAATGTTGATCAGGAAAAGCGCTATCCGCTCGAAGAGGCGCTGGCGTTAGTCGTCGCGAACAAAGTCGCGAAGTTCGACGAGACGGTCGAGCTGGCGGTGCGGTTGGGCGTCGATCCGCGGCAAGCCGATCAGAACGTTCGCGGCACGGTAGTGCTGCCCAACGGCACCGGCAAGGTTTTTCGGGTGCTGGTGCTGGCCAAGGGTGAGAAAGAAAAAGAGGGGCGTGATGCGGGCGCAGACTTCGTCGGCGGCGAGGACTTGATCAAGAAGATCCAGGAAGAGAACTGGCTGGATTTCGATCGGGTAATCGCGACGCCGGATATCATGGGCGCGGTCGGGCGAATCGGCAAGATTCTGGGGCCGCGCGGCCTGATGCCGAATCCACGCGTCGGGACCGTTACCTTCGATGTCGCGAAGGCGGTGCAGGAGGTCAAGGCCGGCAAGGTTGATTATCGGGTTGACAAGGCTGGCGTGGTCCACGTGCGGATCGGCAAGATCAGTTTTGGCGGCGAGAAGCTGGCCGAGAATGCTCATGCGCTGTTGGGCGCGATTGCCCGTTCGAAGCCCTCGACCGCCAAGGGCAATTACGTAAAGAGCGTCGCAGTCTCGTCAACCATGGGTCCAGGCGTTCGCGTCGATACGGCCAGTGCGGCCCGCACGGGCGCTGCGGCGGCCGCGTAGGCGGTGGTCCGCAGACCCCGATAGAAAGCGATCGCGATGAAGAAAGAGCAAAAGACCGAAATCGTTCAACGGCTGACGGCGAACCTGGGGCGGGCCAAAATGGCGCTGCTGGCGGAGCATCGTGGGATGACCGCGGGTGAATCGGACGACATGCGCCGGCGGCTGCGCGCGATCGACAGCGAGTTGCAGGTGGCGAAAAACACCTTGATGCGGCTGGCGATCAAGCAGACGGCCTTCGCCGCGCTCGAAACCAGCCTTGGCGGGCCGATCGGGCTTATCGTGAGCTACACCAATCCGGTCGAGCTGGCCAAGACGGTCGGTTCGTTCAAGGATCTGGGCGAGAAGTTCAAGGTGCGGGGCGGCGTGCTCGACGGCAAGCCGTTGACGGCGGAGGAGATCGCGGCGTTGGCGCAGTTGCCGGCGCGCGAGGTGATCTTCGGACAGCTACTGGGCCTGCTGCAGGCGCCTGCGACGCAGCTCGTGCGGCTGCTGAATGAGCCGGCGTCGGGGTTGGCACGGCTGATCGACGCGATCGGCAAGAAAGCCGGCGAAAGCGCAGTGGCGGACGCGGCGCCCACGGTTCCTGCGGAGGGCGTCGGGGCTGATGCTGCGCCGGTCGAAGCGGAAACAACTGGGCAGGCATAAGAAATATCGTCGAAGTAATTTGGAGCAAGGTTTAGTTCGAGAAAGCGGTTTGTTTGAAAGCGGTTTGTTTGATAGTCGCGAGGCGCTCCCACATCGTCCGCGCGGCGCTTATTGATTGGAAGGAGACAGAGGGAAGATGGAAGAAGCAGGATCGTTAAGCCGCGATCAGGTCAAGGATTATCTCAAAAATCTGAGCCTGTTAGATGCAGCGGCCCTCGTCAAAGAGCTCGAACAAGAGCTTGGAGTGTCGGCGGCGGCGCCGGTCGCGATGGTGGCTGCGCCGGGTGCGGCGGGAGCCGCGGCGGCGGCGCCGGCGGCTGAGAAGGACGAGTTTACCGTGATGTTGACAGCGGCGGGCGACAAGAAGATCCAGGTGATCAAAGTCGTGCGTGAGCTGACCGGGTTGGGACTCAAAGAGGCCAAAGACCTGGTGGACGGCGCGCCGAAGGCGGTCAAGGAAGGCGTCAACAAGGCCGAGGCGGAGGAGATCAAAAAGAAGCTTGAAGATGTCGGGGGCGGAGTCGAGTTGAAGTAGGAGCCGGCGCTTTTTTGGCAGTTCAGTCCGGGCATCATAGAACGGTGAGCGGCAGCGCAGGCGGTATTCTCCGTCAGCGCGGCGGCCGTTTGCCCGTTTACGCAATTCGAAGCGGGGGATTTCCGACGCACGCGCCGTGATGGTGCGTGCGCGATATTCTTAAACAGCCGCTAACACACCCGGCGGCGCGGCGCTCCTCGAGCGGCGGCCGGATGAGGTACCAATGGCGCAGTCGCAGGTTACGAGCAATCTTCGCTTCCGGCGGTCTTTCGGGAAGATCAAGAAGATTATCGAGATTCCGAATCTGATCGAGATTCAGAAGCGCTCTTACGATGAATTCCTTCAGGCTGGCGTGCTGGCCGAGAACCGGACCGATACCGGCTTGCAGGCGGTTTTCAAGTCAGTTTTTCCGATTAAGGATTTCAACGAGACCGCTTCGCTCGAATTCGTCAGTTACGAACTGGGCGAGCCGAAATACGACGTCGACGAATGCCATCAGCGCGGCATGACCTATGCGGCGCCGCTCAAGGTCAAGATTCAGTTGGTCATCTGGGATGTCGAGAGCGGGCGGCGCTCGATCAAGAACGTCAAGGAGCAGGAGGTCTATTTCGGCGAGATTCCGCTGATGACGACCAACGGCACGTTCATGGTTAACGGCACGGAACGCGTGATCGTGTCGCAACTCCATCGCTCGCCCGGAGTTTTTTTCGAGCATGATAAGGGGCGCACGCATTCGACCGGCAAGCTGCTCTACTCGGCGCGGGTGATCCCGTATCGCGGGAGCTGGATCGATTTCGAGTTCGATCCGCGCGACGTGCTCTACGTGCGGATCGACCGGCGGCGGAAGTTTCCGGCGACGGTGCCGTTGCGCGCGCTCGGGATGACGACCGAGGACCTGCTCAACTATTTCTACAAAAAAGACGTCATCATCCTGGACGGCAAGGAGCTGGCCAAACAGTTTATCCCGGAGCAGCTGCTGGGCTCGCGGATCTCGCTGGAGATCAAGGATCGGCAGGGCGAGGTGATTGCGCGCGAGGGGCGCAAGTTCAACAAGGCGGTAATCCGGCAGCTCGAGCAGGGGCGCGTCAGCGAGATTCCGATCGCACTCGAAGAGGTGATCGGGCGGATCTCGGCGCACGACGTGGTCGATACGACCAACGGCGAAGTGCTGGTGCAGTGCAACGACGAGCTGACAGAGGCGACGATCGAGGCGCTCAAGAGCCACGGGGTCAAGCAGATCGAAGTGCTCTTCACGGAAGATCAGGCGGGCGGGGGGCCGCTGCGGTTGACGCTGGGGCAGGACAAGCTCAACACGCCGGACGAGGCGATCATCGAGATTTACCGGCGGCTGCGGCCGGGCGATCCGCCGACGTTGCAGACCGCGACGACCTTTTTCAACAATCTGTTTTTTAACCCGGAGCGTTACGATCTCTCGAAGGTCGGCCGGCTCAAGCTCAACTTCAAGCTGTTCAAGAACGCCAGTCACGTGCCGCTCGATCAGGGGACGCTGCGGCGCGAGGACATCCTGGAGGTCGTGCGCTACCTGATCGAGCTCAAAAACGGCGCCGAGGACCATCAGATTGACGATATCGATCATCTGGGGAATCGGCGGGTGCGCGCGGTCGGTGAGCTGGTCGAGAATCAGTTCCGCATCGGACTGGTGCGGATGGAGCGGGCGATCAAAGAGCGGATGAGCCTGCAGGATATCGAGACGCTGATGCCGCAGGAGCTGGTGAATTACAAGCCGGCGTCGGCGGTAATCAAGGAGTTTTTCGGGTCATCGCAGCTTTCGCAATTCATGGATCAGACCAATCCGCTGTCGGAGATTGCGCATAAGCGGCGGCTGTCGGCGTTAGGACCAGGCGGGCTGACGCGGGAGCGGGCCGGCTTCGAGGTCCGCGACGTCCATCCGACGCACTACGGGCGCGTGTGCCCGATTGAAACGCCGGAAGGGCCGAATATCGGACTGATCGCGGCGCTCTCGACCTACGCGCGGGTCAACGATTACGGCTTTATCGAGACGCCCTATCGGGAAGTTGAGAACACACGCGTCAGCGAGCGGATCAAGTATCTGTCGGCGCTGGACGAAGAAGACAAGGTGATCGCGCAGGCCAACGCGCCGATCGATGCGCACGGACGTTTCGAGAACGAGATGGTCTCGGCGCGGATCGGCGGCGAGTTCACGATGGTGCGGCGGGAGGAAGTCCAATACATGGACGTCTCGCCGAACCAGTTGGTCTCGGTGGCGGCCTCATTGATTCCGTTTCTGGAGAACGACGACGCCAACCGCGCGCTGATGGGCTCGAACATGCAGCGGCAGGCGGTGCCGCTGCTCAAGACCGAAGCGCCGCTGGTCGGCACCGGACTCGAGCGGACGGTCGGCCGCGACTCGGGCGTGACCACGATCGCGCGGCGTGACGGGGTCGTCGAAAGCGTGGACGCCGAACGGATCGTGGTGCGCGCCGATCGTTCGGGACGCGACGCGCGCGACGCCGGCGTGGACATCTACAACCTGGTCAAATACCAGCGCTCGAATCAGAACACCTGCATCAATCAGCGCCCGATCGTGGTCAAAGGCGAACGGGTGACAGCGGGCGATATCGTAGCTGACGGGCCCTCGACCGATATGGGTGAACTGGCGTTGGGGCGCAACGTGCTGGTCGCTTTCATGCCGTGGGGCGGCTACAACTTCGAGGATTCGATTTTGATTTCGGAGCGCGTGGTGCGCGAGGATCTGTTTACCTCGGTGCATATCGAGGAATTCGAATGTATCGCGCGCGACACCAAGCTGGGGCCCGAGGAGATCACGCGCGACATCCCGAATGTCGGCGAGGAGGCGCTCAAGGACCTCGATACCAGCGGGATCATCCGGATTGGCGCGGAGGTGCGTCCGGGGGACATCCTGGTCGGCAAGATCACGCCCAAGGGCGAGACCCAGCTTTCTCCCGAAGAGAAGCTGTTGCGGGCGATTTTCGGCGAGAAGGCCGGCGAGGTGCGCGACACCTCGCTGCGGGTGCCGCCCGGGGTCGAAGGCGCGGTGATTGACGCGCGGGTGTTTGCGCGGCGCGGGGTCGCGCGCGACGACCGCTCGCAGGAGATTCAGACGCTCGAGGTCGAGAAGCTCAAGACCGACGAAACCGAAGAGATCCGGATCGTGCGCGGCGAGGCGCTGCGCAAGCTCAAGCGCGCGCTGGCGGGCAAGAAGCTGGCGGCGCGGGTGATGTCGGATGAGCGGCGCGTGCTCTTCAACAAGGGCGACGACATCACGGCGGAGGAGCTCGATGAACTGGCCGTGCCGTTGTGGGGCCAGCTACGCGTCGAGCAGGAGACTACGCAGGCCGACATCAGCGAGACGATCGAGGCGATGAGCGCCAAGGTCAAGGAGATCCAGGACCATTACGGGGCCAAAATCGACCGCGTGAAGGCGGGCGACGAGCTGGCGCCGGGCGTGATCAAGATGATCAAGGTGTTCGTCGCAATCAAGCGGCGGCTGCAGGTTGGCGATAAGATGGCGGGACGGCACGGCAACAAGGGCGTGCTCTCGCGCATCCTACCGGGCGAGGATATGCCGCGGCTCGAAGACGGCACGCCGGTGGATATCGTGCTGAATCCGCTGGGGGTGCCCTCGCGGATGAATGTCGGGCAGATTCTGGAGACCCATCTGGGCTGGGCGGCGCTCGAACTGGGGCGCAAGCTCTACGCCGACGCGAGCAACGGGATCACGCCGGCGCAACTGCGCAAGCGGGTGCGCGAGCTCTATCCGGACAAGGACTACCAAGGGTTGATTGACGAGGCCGACGACGCCGCGATCAAACAGCTGGCGGAGAAGGCCCGTAACGGCATCTACACGGCTTCGCCGGTGTTCGACGGCGCGCGCGAGGAGGAGATCTTCGCGTTGCTCAAGAAGGCCGGCCTGCCCGAAAGCGGCCAGTGCACGCTCTACGACGGGCGCACGGGCGAGCCCTTCGAGCAGCCGGTGACGGTCGGCGTGATGTACATCATCAAGCTGCATCATCTGGTCGAGGACAAGATTCACGCGCGCTCGACCGGGCCGTACAGCCTGGTGACGCAGCAGCCGCTGGGCGGCAAGGCGCAGTTCGGCGGGCAGCGTCTGGGCGAGATGGAAGTGTGGGCGCTCGAGGCCTACGGCGCGGCCTATACGCTGCAGGAGATGCTGACGGTGAAGTCCGACGACGTGGCCGGGCGCACGCGGATGTACGAGGCGATCGTCAAGGGCGAGAACACGCTGGAGCCGGGCTTGCCGGAGTCGTTCAACGTCATGGTCAAGGAGCTGCAGTCACTGTGCCTCAATGTCGAGTTGCTCGAGCACGGGGAGCGGATTTAGTGCATCCGCACCTGCGCTTACGGCAGCGCGCCGGCTTTCGCCGCGGGACGGGGCGTGGACTCGGTAGGACGTCCGATCGGTCGAATCTCGCTGAGACACAACGTCAGCAGCATGTAGCAGAAGGAGAGTAAGCAGTTATGGAAGATCTTTTCGGGGTATTTGAAAAGCCGAAGAATCCCCTTTCCTTCAACGCTATCCGGATAGCGATCGCGTCGCCGGAACTAATCCGGTCATGGTCGCACGGCGAGGTCAAGAAGCCGGAAACCATCAACTATCGGACTTTCAAGCCGGAGCGCGACGGGCTGTTCTGCGCGAAGATTTTCGGGCCGACCAAGGATTACGAGTGCAATTGCGGCAAGTACAAGCGCATGCGCCATCGCGGCGTGGTGTGCGAGAAGTGCGGCGTCGAAGTGATCCAGTCGAAGGTGCGGCGCGAGCGGATGGGCCATATCGATTTGGCGGCGCCGGTGGCGCACATCTGGTTCCTGCGCTCGCTGCCGTCGCGAATTGGCGTGCTGCTCGACATGACGCTGAAGGAGCTCGAGAAGATTCTCTACTTCGAGAGCTACATCGTGCTCGACGCGGGCGAGACCCCGCTGCAATACCGCGAGCTGCTGACCGAGAAGAAATACCGCGAGGCGCGCGAGCTGTACGGCGAGGGCTTCACGGCCGACATGGGGGCCGAAGCGATCCGCGTGCTGCTGAGCCAGCTCAAGCTCGACGAGCTGGCGGAAGAGCTGCGGGCGGAGATGAAGGCGACGGCGAGCGAGGCGCGGCGCAAGAAGACCGCCAAGCGGCTCAAGGTGGTCAACGCCTTCCGCGAATCGGGCAACGAGCCGGAGTGGATGATCCTGCGCATCCTGCCAGTGATTCCGCCGGACCTGCGGCCGCTGGTGCCGCTGGACGGCGGGCGCTTCGCGACGTCGGACCTCAACGATCTCTACCGGCGAGTAATAAATCGTAACAACCGGTTAAAGCGGCTGATCGAGCTGAACGCCCCCGACATCATCGTGCGCAACGAAAAGCGCATGTTGCAGGAGGCGGTAGACGCGCTCTTCGACAACGGGCGGCGCGGGCGCGCGATCACCGGGCCGGCCAAGCGGCCGTTGAAGTCGCTCTCCGACATGCTCAAAGGCAAATCGGGCCGCTTCCGGCAAAACCTGCTGGGCAAGCGCGTCGATTATTCCGGCCGTTCGGTAATCGTGGTGGGACCCGAGCTGCGGCTCCATCAGTGCGGCCTGCCCAAAAAGATGGCGCTCGAGCTGTTCAAGCCCTTCATCTACTCGAAGCTCGAGGAGAAGGGCTACGTCACGACGATCAAGAGCGCCAAGAAGATGGTCGAGAAGGAGGGCAAGGACGTCTGGGACATCCTGGACGACGTCATCCGCGAGCATCCGGTGCTGCTCAACCGCGCACCGACGCTGCATCGGTTGGGGATTCAGGCGTTCGAGCCGGTGCTGATCGAGGGCAAGGCGATTCAGCTCCATCCGCTGGTCTGCACGGCCTACAACGCGGACTTCGACGGCGATCAGATGGCGGTGCATGTGCCGCTCTCGATTGAAGCGCAGGTGGAATCGCGCGCCCTGATGATGTCGACGAACAATATTCTGTCGCCGGCGTCGGGCAAACCGATCATCGTGCCGACGCAGGACATGGTGCTGGGACTTTACTACATGACGCGCGAGCGTCCGCTGTCGAAGGGCGAAGGCAAGATTTTCGCGTCGCCGGCCGAGGTGCGGGTCGCGTATGACCACGGCGTGGTTGGGCTGCAGGCCAAGATTACGGTGCGGATGACGCCGGCCAAGCATGCCGGCGAGGAGAACGAAGACAGCCGGCCTGCGGCGGAGCGCGATCAAAACCGGCCAGTGGTGCAGGCTAACGGCCACGCCGGCAACGGCGCGGCGCATGCTGAGCGGATCGCGACGACGGTCGGCCGGATCCTGCTGTACGAGATCGTGCCGCCGGAAGTGCCGTTTGCTGAAGTCAATCGCACGATGAAGAAAAAGGAGCTCGGCAACCTGATCGATATCGTGTATCGGCGCGCTGGCGACAAGGCGACGGTCATCTTCGCCGATCGCATGAAGGACGTCGGTTTCCAGTTTGCGACCCAGGCGGGCATCTCGATCTCGATCAAGGACATGACGATCCCGCCGCAAAAACAGCATCTGCTTGAGCGGGCGCAAAAAGAGGTCGCCGGAATCCAGCAGCAGTACAACAACGGCGTCATTACGGATGGCGAGCGCTACAACAAGGTCGTGGACATCTGGGCGGAGGTGCAGGACGAGATTGGCGGCGCGGTGCTCAAGGGACTCAAGACCCAGACCTACAAAGATCGCGACGGCAAGGAAGTGACGGGCGACTCCTTCAATCCGGTGTTCATTATGGCGGATTCGGGGGCGCGCGGCTCGGAGCAGCAGATTCGCCAGCTGGCGGGGTTGCGCGGCCTGATGGCCAAGCCGTCGGGCGAGATTATCGAGACGCCGATTACGGCAAACTTCCGCGAAGGGCTGACCGTGCTGCAGTACTTCATCTCGACGCACGGCGCGCGCAAGGGGCTCGCGGATACTGCGCTCAAGACCGCGAACTCGGGCTATCTGACGCGCCGGCTGGTGGACGTCGCGCAGGATTCGATTATTACGGACGGCGACTGCGGCACGCTCGACGGCATCGAGATGACGCCGCTGGTCGAAGGCGGCGAGGTGATCGAAGGGCTCGGCGATCGGGTGCTCGGGCGGGTGGCGCTCGAGGAGATTCGCGATCCCTTCAACAATGAACTGCTGGTGCGGGCCAACGAAATGATCGACGAGGACAAGGTCGTCGCGATCGAAAATGCGGGGCTGGAGCGAATTAAGATCCGCTCGGTGCTGACCTGCCAGTCGCGCCGCGGTGTGTGCGTGAAGTGCTATGGGCGCGACCTCGGCCGCGGCCATCAGGTGAACATGGGCGAGGCGATCGGGATCATGGCGGCGCAATCGATCGGCGAGCCCGGCACGCAGCTGACGATGCGCACGTTCCATATCGGCGGCACCGCCAGCCGGCGCGCCGAGCAGACCACGCTGGAGACCCGCAACGACGGCGTGCTGCGGCTGCATAACGTCAAGACGGTGGAAGTGCGCACGGAAGATCGCGGCAAGGTCGAGAAGACGCTGGTCGTGATGTCGCGGCATGGCGAAGCGGTAATCGTGGTGCCGGAGACCTCGGGTGCGGGTGGGCGGGAGCGCGAACGCGAGCGCTATCCGCTGGTCTACGGCGCGAAGCTGCGCAAGCGCGACGGCGACGCCGTCAAGGCCGGCGAACTGATCGCCGAGTGGGATCCCTACACGACGCCCATCCTGACCGAAGTCGCCGGCGTGGTTAAGTTCGGCGACATTTTTGAAGGGCGCACGATGGAGGAAAAGCTCGACGACCGCACGGGCGCGCGCTACAACGTGATCGTCGAATCCAAGGAGCTCGAAGCGCGCCCGCGCATCTCGGTCAAGGACAACGGCGGCAAGACCGCGCATATTCCGGCGGGTGAGGGGCGGCCGAGCGGCTTCGAGCAATACGCGCGCTACCATCTGCCGGTCGGCGCGTATATCAACGTGGCCGACGGCGCGCGGGTCGAGGCCGGCGACATCATCGCGAAGATTCCGCGCGAGACCACCAAGACCAAGGACATCACGGGCGGCTTGCCGCGCGTCGCGGAGCTGTTCGAGGCGCGCAAGCCCAAGGAATTCGCCGTCATCTCGGAAATCGACGGCCAGGTCTCTTTCGGCAAAGACACCAAGGGCAAGCGCAAGGTGGTCGTGACGCCGGAGGTGGGCGAGGCGCGCGAGTATCTGATCGCCAAGGGCAAGCATATCGGCGTGCATGAGGGCGATATGATTCGCGCCGGCGAGCCGCTGATGGAGGGCTCGTCGAATCCGCACGACATCCTGACGATTCTGGGCGAGAAGGCGCTGGCGAAATACCTGGTGGATGAAATCCAGGAGATTTACCGGCTGCAGGGCGTGCGCATCAACGACAAGCATATCGAAGTGATTGTGCGCCAGATGCTGCGGCGGGTGCGGATCAAGGAGGTCGGCGACACGGAGTTCCTGGTTGGCGACCAGACCGAGAAGTGGCGCTTTGACGAGGAGAATTCGCGCGTGCTGATGAAGGGCGGCGAGCCGGCGATCGCCGAGCCGCTGCTGCTCGGGATCACCAAGGCGTCGCTCTCGACCGAGAGTTTTATCTCGGCGGCGTCGTTCCAAGAGACCACGCGAGTGCTGACCGAAGCCGCGATCAACGGCAAGGTTGATCGCCTGATCGGGCTCAAGGAGAACGTGATCATGGGCCGGCTGATTCCGGCCGGCACCGGCCTCGCGGAGTACAACCGCAAGGAGATCCGGCTGGAAGGTGCGCCGGCGGACGAAGAGCCGGGGACGCAACCGGCGCCGGCGGAGGCGGTCGTCGCGGCCGGTAATTGACAGGCGGGGCGCGATACATATACATCTTAATGCTTCCCCCAAGGGCGAGCGTCCTTGGGGGTTTGCTTGGGACGCGCTTGTAACGATCCGTCCGGGCGATAGCCAAACCTGTCATCTGATATGGGCTACCGCGATTCGACCAGCAGACTAAAGGCGATGCAGCAGGGCGCTGCGCCGAAGAACTTGAAGAGTAAGAAAGGCAAAAGTGCCGACGATTAATCAGTTAATTCGCGCAGCGCGCGTCAAGAAGCGTTACAAGGAAACCGCGCCGGCGTTGCAGGGCTCGCCACAGAAGCGCGGGGTCTGCACGCAGGTCAAGACCACGACGCCAAAGAAGCCCAACTCGGCCTTGCGCAAGGTCGCGAGGGTGCGGCTCTCGAACGGCTACGAAGTCAACACCTACATTCCGGGCGTCGGCCACAACCTGCAGGAGCATTCGGTGGTCCTGATTCGCGGCGGTCGCGTCAAGGATCTGCCCGGCGTGCGTTACCACGTAATCCGCGGGACGCTGGATTCGATCGGGGTCACCGATCGGCGCAAGGGGCGCTCGAAATACGGCGCGAAAAAGCCCAAGTAACAAAAGCCCAGTAAGCAGTTACGCCGCCAAACATTGAAGTAGGAATCGAAGCAGGAATTTTATGTCGCGCAAAGGACAGGCTCGGGTTCGCGAGGCCATCCCGGATCCCAAGTTTCATGATCGCACGGTAGCGAAGTTCATGAACGTGGTGATGGAGCGCGGCAAGAAGTCCACGGCCGAGTTGATTTTCTACGGCGCGCTGGAGTTGGTTGCCGAGCGCGCCAAAGAGGACGGCCTGACGGTCTTCAAGCGGGCGCTGGATAACGTGCGGCCGGCGGTCGAAGTGCGCTCACGGCGGGTCGGCGGCGCGAACTACCAGGTGCCGGTCGAGGTGCGGCCGCTGCGGCGCAACTCGCTGGCGATGCGCTGGATGGTGACGGCGGCGCGGGCGCGCGGCGAGAAATCTATGGTCGAGCGGCTGGCCAACGAAATCCTCGAGGCCGGCGCGAATCGCGGCGGCGCCGTGAAAAAGCGCGAAGATACTCATCGGATGGCCGAGGCCAACCGGGCCTTTGCGCACTATCGCTGGTAATCCGGGAATTCAGGGTTAGATTCTTTAGTTCTATGGCGCGCGAAACACCAATCGAGCGGGTGCGCAATATCGGCATCATGGCGCACATTGATGCCGGTAAAACGACTACCACCGAGCGCATCCTGTACTACACCGGGATCAACTACAAAATCGGCGAGGTGCATGAAGGCACCGCGACGATGGACTGGATGGTGCAGGAGCAGGAGCGCGGGATTACGATTACCTCGGCCGCGACCACCTGTTTCTGGCGCGACTACCGGATCAACATTATCGATACGCCCGGCCACGTCGATTTCACGATCGAGGTCGAGCGCAGCCTGCGCGTGCTCGATGGCGCGGTCGCGGTCTTCTGTGCGGTGGGCGGAGTCGAGCCACAGTCGGAGACGGTCTGGCGGCAGGCGGACAAGTATCGCGTACCGCGCATCGCCTTCATCAACAAGATGGATCGGGTCGGCGCGGAGTACGAGCGGGTGGTGCAGGAGATTCGCGACAAGCTGCGAGCCAAGCCGTTGCTGTTGCAGCTGCCGATCGGGAACGAGGAGAAGTTCCGCGGGGTGATCGACCTGGTCGAGCAGCGCGCACTGGTCTGGGACGAGGATCGGCTGGGCGCGAACTATCGCGTCGAGCCGATCCCCGACGATCTGAAAGAACAGGCGGCGGCGCAGCGGGACACGCTGGTCGAAACTCTGGCCGATCACGACGATTATCTGATGGAGCTGTTTCTCGAGGGTAAGAGCCCGGAGCCGGCGGTGCTGCGCGCGGTGATTCGGGCGGCGGCGCTGAAGATCGAAGTGATTCCGGTGCTGATGGGCACGGCGTTTCGCAACAAAGGCGTGCAGCCGATGCTCGACGCGGTGGTGGACTATCTGCCGTCGCCGCTGGATCAGCCGCCCGTCACCGGCAAGAACGGCGACGCGGTCGAGGAGCGCTGGCCCCGCGACGACGCCCCCTTCTCGGCGCTGGCCTTCAAGATCATGACCGATCCGTATATCGGCACGCTGACCTTTATGCGGATCTATTCGGGGCGGCTCGAAAGCGGTTCGTCGGTATTGAACTCGACCAAGGGACGGCGCGAACGGATCGGGCGGCTGGTCAAGATGCACGCCAACAAGCGCGAGGAGATTTCCGAGGTCTTTGCCGGCGATATCTGCGCGGTCGGTTTGCGCGACACGACGACCGGAGATACGCTGTGCGACCCGGCCCATCCGGTGGTGCTCGAAGCGATTGAGTTTCCGGCACCGGTGATTCAGATCGCGATTGAGCCCAAGACCAAAGCGGACCAGGAGCGGCTCGGCGAGGCGCTGCAGAAGCTCGCCAAGGAAGATCCGTCGTTCCGCGTCAGCGTCAACCGCGAGACCGCGCAGACCCTGATCGCCGGGATGGGCGAGCTCCATCTGGAGATCATCGTTGATCGGATGCTGCGTGAGTTCAAAGTCGACGCGAACGTCGGCAAGCCGCAGGTGGCCTATCGCGAAACGATCCGGCGGGCGGCCGAGGCCGAAGGGCGTTTTGTCCGGCAGACCGGCGGGCACGGCCAGTTCGGCGTGGTCGAAATCCGCATCGAGCCGCTGGAAAAAGGCAGCGGCTTCGAGTTCGAGGATGAAACCAAGGGCGGTTCGGTGCCGCGCAACTTCATCCCCTCGATCGAGGCGGGAATCAAGGAAGCGATGGAGAGCGGCGTGCTGGCCGGTTATCCGATGGTTGATCTGAAGGCGGCGCTGCTGGACGGCAAGTATCACGAGGTCGATTCGTCGGAGCTGGCCTTCAAGATTGCCGGCTCGATCGCCTTCAAGGAGGCCTGCGCGAAGGCGCGTCCGGTGCTGCTCGAACCGGTAATGGACGTCGAAGTCGTGACGCCGCAGGAATTCATGGGTGAGGTGATCGGCGATCTAAACTCGCGGCGCGGCAAGATCACCGAGATGGAGAATCGGGCGGGCGCGCAGGTGATCGCAGCGCGCGTGCCGCTCGCGACCATGTTCGGCTACGCGACGAGGCTGCGCTCGATCACGCAGGGGCGCGCGACCTACACGATGCAGTTTGCGCTCTACGAGCCGGTGCCGCAGCAGGTGCATGAAGAGTTAACCGCGCGGGCAAGCGGCGAGAGCGTAGCGCGCGCTTGAGCGCAACGCGGGTCAAATTTCAGCTTAGAGGCTGCTATCTTTTAGCATAAAGGGGTCAAGAACCGGAGGGCATATCATGGGCAAGGCCAAGTTTGAACGCACCAAGCCGCATCTCAATGTCGGCACGATCGGACATATCGACCACGGCAAGACGACGTTGACCGCGGCGATCACGAAGGTTCTGTCCTCGAAAAAGCTCGCCCAGTTCACGGCCTTCGATCAGATCGACAAGGCGCCGGAAGAGCGCGAGCGCGGGATCACGATCGCGATCGCGCACGTCGAGTACGAAACCGCCAAGCGCCATTATGCGCACGTCGATTGTCCCGGGCACGCCGATTACATCAAGAACATGATCACCGGCGCGGCGCAGATGGACGGCGCGATCCTGGTAGTCGGCGCGAACGACGGCCCGATGCCGCAGACGCGCGAGCATATTCTGCTTGCGCGGCAGGTCGGCGTGCCCTCGATCGTGGTCTTTATGAACAAGGTTGACATGGTTGACGACCCCGAGCTGCTCGACCTGGTCGATCTCGAAGTTCGCGATCTGCTAACCAAATACGAATTTCCGGGTGACGACACGCCGGTTATCCGCGGCAGCGCGCTGAAGGCGCTGGAATGCGGCTGCGGCAAGGCGGACTGCCCCAATTGCAAGCCGATCCTCGATCTGATGGACGCGGTCGACAGCCATATTCCGCAGCCCGAGCGCGAGATTTCGAAGCCTTTCCTGATGCCGATCGAAGACGTCTTTTCGATCTCGGGCCGCGGCACGGTGGTTACCGGCCGGGTCGAGCGCGGCAAGGTCAAGGTCGGCGAGGAAGTCGAGATCGTCGGTTTCAAAGACACGGCCAAGACCGTCGTCACCGGCGTCGAGATGTTCCGCAAGATTCTCGACGAAGGTCAGGCGGGCGACAATATCGGCGTGCTGCTGCGCGGCATCAAGCGCGAAGAGATCGAGCGCGGGCAGGTGCTGGCGCATCCGGCGTCGATCACCCCGCACACCCAGTTCGAATCTTCGATCTACGTTCTGACCAAGGAAGAGGGCGGCCGCCATACGCCGTTTTTCAACGGCTACCGGCCGCAGTTCTACTTCCGCACCACCGACGTTACCGGGGTGGTGACGCTCGCCGAAGGGACTGAGATGGTCATGCCCGGCGACAATATCAATGTGGTGGGCGAGCTGATCACGCCGGTCGCGATGGAGCAGGGGCTGCGCTTTGCGATCCGCGAGGGCGGGCGTACGGTCGGCGCCGGCGTCGTCGCCAAAGTCTTGAAGTGAGGCGGGCGGCGAGCACGAGGTTGGCATAGTGGCTTCTGGGATGAACGAAAAGATCCGGATACGCCTGAAGGCGTACGACTACCGGCTGCTCGATCAGTCGGTGCGCGAGATCGTGGATACGATTCGGCGCACCGGCGGCCGCGTCGCCGGGCCGATTCCGCTGCCGACCCGGATCGAGCGCTTTACGGTGAACCGCTCGCCGCACGTGGACAAGAAATCACGGGAACATTTCGAGATTCGCACGCATAAGCGGCTGCTGGATGTGCTCGAACCGACCCAACAGACTATCGACGCGCTGGGCAAGCTCGATCTTGCCGCCGGCGTGGACGTGGAAATCAAACTCGAGTAGCCCCGTGATGAGAGAAGTCCCGTGCTGAGCGGATTGATTGGAAAAAAATTGGGCATGACCCAGATTGGCGACGCCAGCGGCCGCGTGCAGGCCGTGACCGTCATCCAATTGGGGCCGTGCGCGGTGACGCAGATTAAGACTGCAGGCACCGACGGCTACGAGGCTATCCAGGTGACCTGGGGCAAGCGCAAGCTGTCGCGCGTGACCGCGCCGCAACGCGGCCATTTTCAAAAGGCCGAAGTCGCGGCGGGGATCGCAACGCGGGAGTTCAAGACGCGTGGCGAGGGCGAACTCAAGCTCGGCCAGATGCTGGCGGCGACCGATGTCTTCAAGGCGGGCGATACCATCGACGTCTCCGGCGTCTCGAAAGGGCACGGCTACGCCGGCGTCATCAAGCGGCATCACTTCGCCGGCTTTCCGATGATGCGCGGTACGCACGAATATTTTCGCCACGGCGGTTCGATTGGTAATCGCTCATATCCTGGACGCGTACGCAAAGGGATGCGGATGGCGGGGCAGATGGGCAATGAGTTGGCGACGGTGCTCAATCTGAAAATTGTCGAGATTCTCGCCGAAGATCATGCGGTTGCGGTCAGCGGGGCGGTGCCCGGTCCTGACGGCGGTCTGGTGATCGTCCGGCACGCGTCCAGCGGGCAGCGCTTCACGCAGGGGCAGGCCGATGGATGAGACGACGAGCGTGGCAACTGCGGACGGCGTCAAGGCGCCCATGAAAGTCCCGATGTACTCGGCGGCGCGTGAGCGGCAGGGCGACTTCGAGCTTTCGGGCTCGATCTTCCGCAGCGACGCCGACGCCTCGCTGATGCACGAAGCGGTGCGGATGCAACTCGCGAAGCGGCGCGCCGGCACGGCCTCGACCAAGACTAAAGGCTTTATCTCGGGCGGCGGGCGGAAGCCGTGGCGGCAAAAAGGCACCGGGCGGGCGCGAGCCGGCTCGACCCGTTCGCCGCTATGGCGTCACGGCGGCAAAATTTTCGGGCCGCAGCCGCGCGACTATTCGTACAAGATGCCCAAAAAGGCCTGGCGGCGCGCACTTGCATTGGCGATCGCCGATCGCGCGGCCAGTGGCCATATGATTGTTGTCGAACGGCTGGAACTTACGGAGCCCAAGACCAAAGCTGCGAATGCGGCGCTGGCGGCGCTCGGTTTGACGCACGCGCTGATCGTGGTCTCGGCAGAGGACGCCGTTTTCGCGCGGGCGGCGCGCAATCTCGCGGCGCACAAGATTCTCTCGCTCGCCGGGCTGAATGTCTTCGACGTGCTGAACTACGATCAGTTGCTGATGACTGCGGAGACCGCGCGGGCCGTGGAAGCGCGTCTCGGGGGTGGCAAGTGAGCGCCGGTCTCCAAGGTCTGGACGGTCTGATTTTGGCGCCGCTGGTGACCGAAAAAGGCACGCTTATCGGCGAGCGCGCGAATCAAGTGGTCTTCCGCGCGCGGCCCGACGCCAGCAAGGACCAGTTGCGGCTAGCGGTCGAACAACTGTTCAAGGTGACGGTGCTCAAGATTCGCACGGCAAATTTCATGGGCAAGGAGCGGCGCAAGGGACGGATCGCGGGGCGCAAATCGGATTGGAAAAAGGCCTATGTCACGCTCAAGGCGGGCGACAAAATCGAATTCTTCGAGGGCCTCTAGGGCATAAGCGCCAAGGCATAAGATTAAGATGGCAGTGATTCAACTCAATCCGCGCACGCCGGGCCAGCGCTTCATGCAGCTTGCGGATTTTTCCGGGCTGAGCAAGAAGGCGCCGGAGAAGCGCCTGCTCGCGCCGCTCAAGAAATCCGGCGGCCGGAACAATCTCGGGCGCATGACGATGCGTCATCTGGGCGGCGGCCACAAACGCCGGCTCCGCCTGATCGATTTCAAGCGCAGTCGCGACGGTATTCCGGCGACGGTGGCGGCGCTTGAGTACGATCCGAATCGTTCGGCGAATATTGCGCTGCTGCATTATGCCGACGGCGAAAAAAGTTACATCCTGGCGCCCGAAGGGCTCAAGGCAGGCGATAAGGTGGAGTGCGGTCCGAGCGCAGATATCAAGCCCGGCAACGCGCTCAAGCTCGTTAACATTCCGGTCGGCACTTTTGTTCATGCGATCGAGCTCAAGCCCGGCGCCGGTGCCCAGATGGCGCGTGGAGCCGGCGCGCAGGCGCAGCTCATGGCCAAAGAGGGCAAGTTCGCGCTGCTCAAGCTGCCCTCGGGCGAGCAGCGGATGGTGCAGGCGGAGTGCCGGGCGACGATTGGCCAGGTGGGCAATCTCGAGTTCGAAAATATCTCGATCGGCAAGGCCGGTCGTAACCGCTGGTACGGGCATCGCTCGCACGTGCGCGGGGTCGCGATGAATCCGGTGGATCATCCGCACGGCGGCGGTGAGGGGCGCTCGAAGGGGAATCATCCGCAGTCGCCATGGGGGACGCCGGCCAAGGGCTACAAGACTCGCGGCAAGAAGACCTCGGATCAATACATCGTGTCGCGCCGGCCGCGCGGCAAGCGGGGATAAGAGCAAATGCCGCGATCACTGAAAAAAGGCCCGTTTGTAGATGCCAACCTGCAAAAAAAAGTCGATACTGCGGTGGCGGCCGGCGACAAGCGGATCATCCGCACCTGGTCGCGGCGCTCGATGGTAGTGCCGGACATGATCGGTTTGACCTTCGCCGTGCACAACGGCAACAAATTCATCCCGGTCTACTGCACTGAGAATATGGTTGGACACAAGCTCGGCGAGTTCTCGCCGACGCGGATCTTCCATGGCCATTCGGGTGATCGCAAGAGCGAAGTGAAATCATCAGCGGGAGCGCCGCGGGCGGCGGCCAAGGCGTAAGCGGCTCGCCGTCTCGATGGATTTGGCAGGGTTGGGAGCAAGGTGATGGAAGCGTTGTCGCGGATGCGTTTTGCGCGGATTTCGCCGCAGAAGCTGCGGCTCATCTGCGAGCTGGTGGCCGGCAAGCCGGTCGAGCAGGCGCTTTCGATTTTGCAATTCACGCCCAAAAAGGGCGCCAAGATGGTCTCGAAGACCCTGCTGGCGGCGATCGCCAATGCGCGCGATCAGCAGCAGGTCGACGAGGACCGGCTGTTCGTCAAGCGCGTCACGGCAGATACCGGGCCGACCTGGAAGCGCTCGATAAAGCGGGCGCATATGCATTCGACGCCGATTCTCAAACGCACGAGCCATCTGACGGTCGTGGTGGACGAACGGCCGAGCTGAGTCGCAACTGCCGTGAGATTGAAATCCGTGAGACAAAGCGAGCTTGAGTAGACGGCCGGATAAAGGATCGTATGGGGCATAAGACACATCCGCGCGGTTTGCGGCTCGGCATAATCGAGGGCTGGGATTCGAAGTGGTTCGCGACGCGCGAGTACACGACGTTGCTGCACGAAGATCTGAAGCTACGCGATTTCATCAAGAAGCGCCTCTATCACGCGGGCATCTCGCGGATCGAGATCGAGCGGATGGCGAACAAGGCGAAGGTGAATATCCATACGGCGCGGCCCGGGATCGTGATTGGAAAAAAGGGCGCCGAGATCGATCGGCTCAAGCTTGACGTGCAGAAGCTGATGAAGGGACGCGAGGCCTTTATCAATATCCACGAGGTCCGCCGTCCGGATCTTGATCCGCAACTGGTGGCGGAGAATATCGCTCTTCAGCTCGAGCGGCGCGTGGCGTTCCGGCGGGCGATGAAAGAGGCGGTGGTGCGCGCGATGCGGATGGGTGCGCAGGGGGTCCGGGTGCAGGTTTCCGGGCGCCTCGGCGGTACGGAAATCGCCCGCCGCGAGTGGTACCGCGAGGGCCGGGTGCCGCTGCAGACGTTGCGCGCCGACGTTGCCTATGGCTTCGCCGAGGCCAAGACGACTTACGGCATAATCGGCGTCAAGGCGTGGATCTTTCGCGGTGAGATTCTCACCCGTCAGGCGGAACTGGCCAAGCGCGGCAACGCGCAGGCCCATCAGAATTAGATTATTCGGGCGTGTTGCAGAGTATTTGAGGATCCGCGGCGATGCTGTCACCCAAGAAAGTAAAATGGCGCAAGATGCAGAAGGGGCGAGTGCGCGGCGCGGAATCGCGCGGCGTCGAGCTGGCCTTCGGCGATTTCGGCCTCAAAAGCACCGAAACCTGCCGCATCGACACGCGCGCGCTGGAAGCGGCGCGAATCGCCCTGACCCGTCATATCAAGCGCGGCGGCCGGGTCTGGATTCGGGTTTTTCCCGACAAGCCTTACACCAAGAAACCGGCGGAAACGCGCATGGGCAAAGGCAAGGGCAGCCCTGAGGGCTGGGTCGCGTGCGTGCGGCCGGGCCGGATTCTCTTCGAGATGGAAGGCGTGGACCGCGTGACGGCGCGCGAGGCGATGCGGCTGGCGGCGCACAAGCTGCCGGTCAAGACGATCGTCGTCGAGCGTGAGGGTGGAACTCATGGAGCTTGACGAGCTCAAGCAGATGAGCGCCGCCGACTTGCAGATGAAGGAGCGCGAGGTTCGTGAGGAGATCTTCCGGCTGCGGCTCAAGCTGCGCACGAATCAACTGGATAACGCGTCCAACTACCGCAAGGCGCGCAAGGAGTTGGCGAGGATCATGACGCTGATAACGCGCACTCGAACGGTGCAATCGCCGAATGCTGCCGGGTAGCTGGTCGGGTAAGACAGGTGAGCAGAAAGTCAGATAAGCAGGTTAGTCAGGTGAGCAGGTAAGTCATGCGGGAGCGGATCAAGCGGCGCGAGGGCACCGTCGTCGGGGCCAAGATGACCAAGACGGTGGTGGTCCAGGTGGACCGCCTGGTGCAGCACGAACTCTATGGCAAGCGCGTCAAGCGCCGCCAGCGTTTTCTGGCGCACGACGAAAAGAGCGAGTGTCACGAAGGCGATCGCGTGATGATCATCGAATCGCGTCCGCTCTCGCGGCTCAAACGCTGGCGGATAAGCCGCGTGCTCAAGCAGGCGGCGCGTTAGCACGCCAGCTGCGGATCGGGTGGATTGGAGAAGGATTTAGTACGCGATGGTGCAGATGCGGACGATACTGGGCGTGGCGGACAATTCCGGTGCGCGCAAAGTGATGTGTATCAAGGTGCTGGGCGGTTCGCGCCGGCGCTATGCGAGCGTGGGCGACATCATCGTGGTGGCGGTCAAAGAGGCAATTCCGAACGCCAAGGTCAAAAAAGGCGACGTGTCGCGGGCAGTAATCGTGCGGACGGCCAAGGAAGTGAGCCGCGACGACGGCAGTTACATCCGCTTTGACGACAACTCGGCGGTGTTGCTTGATAATCAGCACGAGCCGCTGGGCACGCGTATTTTTGGGCCGGTCGCGCGCGAGCTGCGCGCCAAGCGCTTCCTCAAGATCATCTCGCTGGCGCCGGAAGTACTGTAATGGCAGTCCTGTGAGAGAGGGGTTCATTGATGGCATCGGCGGGGATCAAAGCGGCGACAGTCAAGTCGCGGATTCGCAAGAACGACACCGTGATGGTGATCAAGGGGCGCGAGCGCGGCAAGACCGGCAAGGTCTTGCGGGTAGTGCCGGCCGAAAACCGCGTCGTCATCGAGCGGTTAAATCTGGTCAAACGCCATTCAAAGGCCCGTGGTCCGTCGAGCGCAGGCGGCATCGTTGAGAAGGAAGCGGCGTTGCAACTGGCGAATGTGATGATCATGTGCGAGCGCTGCAATGCGCCGGTGCGGATCGGAGTTAAGGTGACGGCGGACAAGGCCGCGGGAGACAAAGTGAAGACGCGAATTTGCCGGCGCTGCGGCGAGCCGCTCGGCAACGACTGAGCTGGCGAGAAATCGAGAAGAGCGGGCAGGTGACCAGAGACTTTTTGTGACGGAAGAAGACTAATGGCTGACGAGAAGAATCGCGAGCCGGGTGAGGCGAAAGCGAAGCGGCCCAAGAATCCGGGCGGAGCCGCGAGTCAGGGTGGTAAGCGCGGCAAGCCGCAAGCCGCCGAAGCGGCGGCGGAACAGGCGCCGCGCGCCCCGGAAGCGCCGCTGCCTGCGCGTTTGCGCGTGCGTTACGAGACGGAAATCGTGCCGGCGCTGATGCGCGAGCTCAAGATCGAGAATCGGATGCGGGTGCCGCGGCTGCAGAAGATCGTGATCAACATGGCGCTCGGCGAGGCGCGGGAGAACGTCAAGATCCTGGACGCAGCAACGGATGAATTGCGCCAGATTACCGGGCAGAAGCCGGTGATTACGCGCGCGCGCAAGGCGATCTCAAACTTCAAGCTGCGCGAAGGCATGCCGATCGGCGTGATGATCACGCTGCGACGCGAGCGCATGTGGGAATTCTTCGACCGCCTGGTCAATATCGCGATGCCGCGCGTGCGTGACTTCCGCGGAATCAGCGACAAGTCTTTCGACGGCCGCGGCAATTACTCGCTTGGGCTGCGCGAACATACGATTTTCCCCGAGCTCAACCTCGACAAGGTCGAGAAGGTCAAGGGCATGACAATTTCGGTGACGACGACGGCGGCCAGCGATTTCGAGGGGCTGACGCTCCTCAAAGCGCTGGGGATGCCGTTTCGGGGCGCCGGCGGCGAGGGCGCGGCGCGCGCAGCCTAGGGCTGGACAGGAACGGTACCGAACAGGAAGCAAATGGCGAAGAAATCGCTCAAGATCAAAGCGGCGCGGCCGCCGAAATTCAAGGTGCGCGCGTACAATCGCTGCCCGTTGTGCGGACGCTCGCGGGCTTTCTATCGGCGCTTCAAGATGTGCCGGCTGTGTCTCAGGAAGAATGCGCTCAAGGGCGCGTTGCCGGGCGTGATCAAGGCGAGCTGGTAGGAATTCCACATGGCACAGACTGATCCGATCGCAGAGCTGCTGACGCGAATCCGCAACGCGATGCGCGCGCGTTACAACAAGGTCGAGATCGCGCATTCCAAGCTGCGCGAAGCAATTTGCCGCGTGCTGGTGGCGGAAGGCTTTCTGGCCGGAATGGAGACCACCGGCGAAAGCTACAAGAAAAAACTCGTTCTCGGACTGCGCTACACGGCGTCGCGCGAGGCGGTTATCCGGGGGATTCAGCGAATGAGCAAGCCGAGTATCCGGCGTTACGCGGGAGCGCAGACGATGCCTCGCATCTCGGGTGGTATCGGACTTCATCTGGTCTCGACGCCGCTCGGTGTCATGACCGATCGCGAAGCGCGCCGCCGCAACGTCGGGGGCGAAGTTTTGCTCAAGGTTTGGTAAAAGAAGTTTTGGGAGAAGTCGGATTACTACGGGTTAGGCAAGAGTCAGGCAAAAGTTAAGACTAATGTCACGAATTGGAAGACTACCGATAGTGCTCGAGAAAGGCGTCAAGGCCGTGTTGGCCGATGGCGCCTTCAAGGTTGAAGGGCCGAAAGGCAAGCTCCAGACCCGCGTCGAGCCGGGGTTCACTTTCGATATCAGCGAACGTCAGGTAGTGGTGCAGCGGCCCGGCGATTCGAGCGGCGAGCGGGCGCGGCACGGTCTGATGCGCAAGCTGGTCGCCAACATGGCGGAGGGCGTGAGCAAGGGTTTTACGCGGGTGCTTGAAATTAACGGTGTGGGTTATCGGGCCGAGGCGAAGGGAACGAACATTAATCTGACGCTCGGCTACTCTCATCCGATCGTCTATCAGCTACCGCCTGGAGTTACGGCGAAGGTCGAGCGCCAGGTGCTAATCACGCTGGAAAGCGCTGACCGCCAGTTGCTCGGCACGGTGGCGGCGGAAGTGCGATCGCTGAGGCCGCCCGAACCCTACAAGGGCAAGGGCATCAAGTATTCCACCGAGACGATCCGGCGCAAGGCGGGCAAGGCCGCGGCGGGTTCGAGCGCCGGCTAGGCCGGGATTTGGGATTCGTTATGGCGATGAATCGGGCGGAAATGCGCGAGAACCGGCGAGGGCGAGTGCGTCGGCGGGTTAGGGGCAGCGAGGCACGGCCGCGCTTGTCGGTCTTCCGCTCGCTCCATCATATTTACGTGCAAGTTATCTCGGACGAGAGCGGCCGGACGCTGACCGCGGCGTCAACCGCCACGGCGAGCGTCGGCGAAGGGCTGAAGAGCAAGCGCGGCGTTGCTGCTGCGCAGGCGGTCGGCAAGGCGATAGCGGGTCTCTGCCGCGAAAAGGGTATCAACGAGGTGGTCTTCGACCGCAACGGTTTTCTGTATCACGGGCGGGTCAAGGCGCTGGCCGAAGCAGCGCGCGAGGCCGGCCTCAAGTTCTGAGCAAAGGCATTACCGGTACCGATCAGTCGGACTCACGATAGGAAGAAAAAACGGTGGCGCAAAGGATCGATTCGCAAGGCCTGGATATCAAGGAGAAGGTTGTTCATATCAATCGCGTCGCCAAAGTGGTTAAGGGTGGGCGGCGATTCAGCTTCAGCGCGCTGGTCGTCGCTGGCGATCAGAACGGCTTGGTTGGTTTTGGGATGGGCAAAGCCAAGGAAGTGCCCGAGGCGATTCGCAAAGGGGTCGAGAGCGCCAAAAAGAGCCTGATTCGGGTGCCGCTGCGCAATGGGACGATACCTCATCAGGTGCTGGGACATTTTGGCGCCGGCAAGGTGATGTTGCGGCCGGCGGCGGAAGGGACGGGAGTGATCGCTGCCGGTGGCGTGCGTGCGGTGGTCGAATTGGCGGGAATACGCAATATTCTCACCAAGCGGCTCGGCTCCTCGAACCCTCACAACCTGGTCAAGGCAACGCTCGAGGCATTGACGGAATTGCGCTATCCGGCTGATGTCGCCAAGCAGCGCGCGGTCGAGCCGGTTGTGGTTCTGGAACCTGCGCCCGTCGCGTAGGAAAAGTGCGTAGCGGAATTCGTTGAGCGAAAGCTTGGATAAATTGGATAGAATCGATGGCTGATACAATCCGCGTCAAGCTCGTGCGCAGTCCGATTGGAACGACTGACCGGGTACGTCAGACGATCAAGGGGCTGGGACTGGGGAAGGTTGGCACAGTGCGGACGCTCAAGCGCACGGCGGCGATCGTCGGGATGGTCAAGCGTGTCCCGCACCTGGTGAGCGTGCTGCCGCCCGGCGGCAACGGAGACGAAGTCGCGCGATGAAACTGAACGAACTCAAGCCGGCGGCCGGCGCCGTCAAGAAGAAGAAGCGCGTCGGACGCGGAATCGGCTCGGGACACGGCAAGACCTCCGGACGGGGCCATAAGGGACGCGGGTCGCGTTCGGGCGGGAACACTCCACCCGGGTACGAGGGCGGCCAGATGCCGTTGCAGCGGCGGATTCCCAAGCGCGGCTTCCGGCGCTTGCAAAAGGCTGCGGCGCGGCGCGAAGAATTCGCAGAAGTCAACCTCAAGCGGCTCGCGGTGTTCAACGACGGCGACGCGATCGATCCGGCACTGATGGCCGATCGTCGATTAGTTCGGATCGGGCTCAAGGTCAAGATTTTGGGTGATGGCGAGATCAATGGCCGCTTGACGGTACGCGCGCACGCCTTTTCCAAGAGTGCGCGCGAGAAAATCACTGCGGCTGGCGGCACGGCAGAATTGATAACGCAGCAACCGAGTACACAGGAGGCGGCTACGCAGGCGTAGAATGCTTGAAGGGGTCTCGAACGCTTCGCGCATCCCGGAGTTGCGCCGGCGGCTGCTGTTTACGGCGGCGATGCTGGCGGTGTACCGGCTGGGCGTGGCGGTGCCGACTCCGGGAATCGACGGGCAGGCGCTGGCGTCATTCTTCGATGCGGCCTCGAGTACATTGTTCGGCTGGGTGAATCTGTTCTCGGGCGGCGCGCTCCAGCGTTTTTCGGTCTTTGCACTCGGCATCATGCCGTACATCTCGGTCGCGATCATTCTCGATCTGATGAAAATCGGCTGGCCCTATCTTGACGAGTTGTATAAAGAGGGCGAGGCCGGGCGGCGCAAAATCAGCCAGTATACACGCTACGGCACGGTCGGACTGGCGGTCCTGCAGGGCAGCATGATCGCCTACGGACTTGAAAAAGTGCAGTCGCCTGGCGGCGGCAGCGTGGTTTATCATCCGGGCGCCTCCTTTATCGCGATGACCGTGATCACGCTCGTGGCGGGGACGATCTTCGTGATGTGGATCGGCGAACAGGTGACGGAGCGCGGGGTCGGCAACGGCATCTCGCTGATCATCATGGCGGGAATCGTGGCGCGGCTGCCGAGCGCACTCGGCACCACCGCGACGTTTGTTCGCGAGGGTGAGATGAGCATCTTTGTGCTCATTTTGATTCTGCTGGTGGCAATGGCGGTGATCGCATTGATCGTCTATGTCGAGACGGGTCAGCGGCGGATTCCGGTGAGTTATGCGCGACGCGTGGTCGGACGGCGAGTCTACGGCGGCCAATCCAGCCATCTGCCGTTGAAGATCAATACGTCTGGAGTGATACCGCCGATTTTTGCGTCTTCGTTGCTGGTTTTTCCGGCCACGATCGCGACCTTTGTGCCGGCGCTCAAACCGATCAGCACCTACATCACGCCCGGGAGCGCCGCATACAATCTCCTGTACGTCGCGCTGATCATCTTTTTTTGCTACTTTTATACAGCCGTAACATTTAACCCGATCGACGTTGCCGACAATCTGAAAAAGCATGGCGGGTTCATACCTGGGATTCGGCCGGGGCGGTTCACCGCCGATTACCTGGATCGGGTTTTGTCGCGGATTACGCTAGGAGGAGCGATTTACGTCAGCGCGGTCTGCGTCTTGCCGACGCTGCTGATCCAGCGTTTCAATGTGCCTTTCTATTTTGGCGGCACCGCGCTGCTGATTGTTGTGGGAGTTGCGCTGGACACGACGGCGCAGATTCAAACGCATCTGATCGCCCGCAACTACGAAGGGTTTATGAGCCGGCCGCCGCGCGGCGGCCGGAGAGGCCCTCGTGGCGGTCGCGCCGCCTGAGTGGCGGACGCAAGGGCGATCGGTTAAGGGACAAGCGCAGATGCGACTGGTTTTGTTGGGTCCGCCTGGAGCCGGCAAGGGCACGCAGGCACGAATGCTCGAAGGCGGGCTGCGGGTTCCACAAATCGCCAGCGGCGATTTGCTGCGCGCGGCGGTGCGTAACGGGACCGAGTCGGGCCTCAAAGCCAAGCGCTTCATGGATCGCGGAGAGCTGGTTCCCGACGATCTCGTGCTGGCGATGATTGGCGAGCGGCTAGATCAGCCCGACACGCGGGAGGGATTCATACTTGACGGCTTTCCACGTACGGTGCCGCAGGCCGAGACGCTGGCGCAGATGCTGAAAGTTCGCGGCGTAGCGCTCGACAAGGTGGTGGCGATTGCAGTACCCGACGCCGAGATCGTCAAGCGTATCTCGGGGCGGCGGACCTGCCGGAAATGCGCGGCGATGTACCACGTGATTTATGATCCGCCGCGCAATATGGAGATGTGCAACAAGTGCAACGGTGAACTTTATCAGCGGGACGACGACGCCGAAGATACGGTGAGGACGCGGCTGGAAGTTTATAATGAGTCGACGCGCCCACTGCTCGAGCATTACGCGAAGCTCGGTTTGCTGGCGGAAATCGACGGGATCGGGAGTCCGGCGGATATTGAACGGCGGATTCGGGACGCGCTCGGCGTAAAACTCGCGTGATCACGCTGAAGAACGCGGAAGAGCTGGTGCTGATGCGAACGGCGAGCCGAATCGTCGCGGAGGTGCTGGTGCAACTGGCGGCTGCGGCGAAGCCCGGAGTGAGCACGCTGCAGCTCGATCGTCTGGCGGAAGAATTGACGCGCAGCAAGGGCGCGCTGCCGGCGTTCAAAGGCTATAAGCCTCATACGGTGGAGTATCGCCATAGTCTGTGCGTTTCGATCAATGACGAGATTGTGCATGGAATTCCGCGAGCCGGGCGCAAACTCAAATCGGGCGACATCGTCGGGCTGGATTTCGGCGTCTCGTATGAGGGTTTCTTCGGCGACGCGGCGCGCACGATCGCGATTGGGCCGGTGTCGAGTGAGGCCGAGCGCCTGATGCGGGTGACGCGAGAGGCGCTTTACGCCGGGATCGAACAGGCGAGGACGGGCAATCGGATAAGCGACATCGCGCGCGCGGTGCAGCGGACCGCCGAGGAGGCGGGCTTTTCGGTGGTGACGGAGTTCGCCGGTCACGGGATCGGGCGCAAGCTGCACGAAGAGCCGCAGGTGCCGAATTATTTTCGCGCTGGGATGCCGAATCCGCGCCTCCAGGAAGGGATGGTGCTGGCGATCGAGCCGATGGTGAATCAGGGTACGCCGCATCTGGAGATTCTCGACGATGGCTGGACCGCGGTTACCGCCGACGGCAAGCTCTCGGCGCACTTCGAGCACTCGATCGCGATCACCGCGGCGGGTCCGGAGATTCTGAGCCAACTCAATTGAGCCAAATCTATTGAGTTGGCCAGTCATTTGAACGAGGCAATTTATGTCGAAGGGCGATGCAATTGAAGTGAGCGGGTCGGTGCAAGAGGCGCTGCCCAATGCAATGTTTCGGGTGACCTTAGAGAATGGCCACCGCGTGCTCGCGCATATCTCGGGCAAGATGCGCATGCATTACATCAAGATTCTGCCGGGCGACAAAGTCACAGTTGAGCTGTCGCCCTATGACCTGACGCGCGGGCGGATTACGTACCGGGTGCGCTAGGGTTTCGGGGCCAAGCACGAGTGGCAGGATAGAAGGACGAGCGCGAAGTGGCGAGCAGCAGGAAGTGAGATGAAGGTTCGGGCCTCGGTAAAAAAGATCTGCAAGAACTGCAAAGTGGTGCGCCGGCTCGGCGTCATCCGGATTTTGTGTTCGAATCCGCGGCACAAGCAGCGGCAGGGCTAACGGGAGGCGAATTCGATGGCGCGTGTTGCCGGAGTGGAGCTGCCACACAATAAACGCATGGAGATTGCGCTGACCTATATCTACGGCATCGGCCGTACCGCAGCGCAAAAGATCCTGGCGAAGGCGAATGTCGATGCCGCGCGGAATAGCGACGAGTTGAGCGCCGAAGAGCAGGTGCGCATTCGTAACGTGATCGACGCCGATTATGAGGTCGAGGGCGACCTGCGGCGCGATCATCAGCAGGCAATCAAGCGGCTGATGGATTTGGGCAGCTATCGCGGCATCCGCCATCGGCGGGGATTACCGGTGCGCGGCCAGCGGACCCATACGAATGCACGCACGCGCAAGGGGCCGCGCAAACTGGTAGCGGGCAAGAAGCAGGCGCCGCCCAAAGGCTAGCCGTTCGCGAACAAGTCGAGAGAAAAAGCTAAATGGCTGACGAGAACGAAAGCAAGGAAACGACGCCCGCTCCGGCCCCGGCCGAGGCTACTGGGACCCCGGCGCCGGCAGGCGCCGCAGCGCCCGCACCACGCCGCAAGCGGACCAAGCGCAGCGTGCCGGAAGGGATCGCGCACGTGCACGCGACTTTCAACAATACGATCGTAACGATCACCGACCATCAGGGCTTGGTGGTGGCGTGGTCGAGCGCGGGCTCGGTGGGCTTCAAGGGTTCGCGCAAAGGGACGCCGTTCGCTGCGCAGATGGCGGCGGAGGCGGCCGCCCGCAAAGTCGGGGAATACGGAATGCGTTCGGTAGTCGTGTACGTGAAGGGACCGGGGGGAGGGCGCGAATCGGCGGTGCGCGCGCTGCAAGCCACCGGGCTCAACGTGCAATCGATTAAGGACGTGACGCCGATACCACATAACGGCTGCCGGCCGCCCAAGAAGCGCCGGGTCTGATTTCCGGATCTGATTTTCGGGGTCTGACTAGAGCGCGGTCTGATTAGAAGTGCGGCCTGATTAGAAGTAAGGAGCGAAGAGCAAGGTGGCGAGAAATCTCGGTCCGGTCTGCCGGATGTGCCGGCGCGAAGGGCTCAAGCTCTTCCTCAAGGGTGAGCGCTGTTATTCGGACAAGTGCGCGATCGAGCGGCGCAATTATCCGCCGGGGGCGCACGGCCAGGCGCGCACGCGCTTTTCAGAGTTTGCGATCCGGCTGCGGGAAAAGCAGAAGGTCCGGCGCATCTACGGGTTGCTCGAGAAGCAGTTTGCCGGCTACTTCGCGAGCGCGGAGCGGATGGCGGGGATCACCGGCGAGAATCTGCTGGTGCTGCTCGAGCGGCGGCTGGACAACGTCGTCTACCGGCTGGGCTTCGCGAGTTCGCTGGCGCAGGCGCGGCAACTGGTGCGGCACGGGCATATCGCGATTAACGGCCGGACGATTACTATTCCGTCGCATCTGGTGAATGTAAGCGAGGTCGTCAGCATCGCGGAAAAGAGCCGGCAAAAGAAGGTCGTGGTCGAGGCGATCGAGCTGGCGCAGCGGCGCGGCGTGCCGCCTTGGATGACGCTCGAGCGCGAGCAGTTCCGCGGCTCGCTCAAAGCCCTGCCGGCGCGGGCTGATCTGACGATGCCGATCAGCGAAAAGCTGATCGTTGAACACTACTCGCGCTAGCAGCGCCGCGCATTGAGCGCGGCAAATTGGCGTTAGCCGCGGCAGATGCCGCGCGGGTGAAAATTATTGCACAGCGAATCCAAATTTTCGGCGGTTAAGATAAACAACTATGCATAACGATTGGCGTGACCTGATCAAACCCAAGACGGTCGAGTTTGAAGAAAAGGAGCTGACCCCGATGTACGGGCGCTTCTTTGCCGAACCGCTCGAGCGCGGCTATGGGATCACGATCGGCAACGCAATGCGCCGCATCCTGCTCTCCTCGTTGCCGGGCTTCGCGATCACCGCGGTACGGATCAAGGGCGTCCTGCACGAATTCTCGACGGTGCCCGGGGTCAAAGAGGACGTGACGGACATCATCTTGAACCTCAAGGAAGTCCGGCTGCGGCTGCACGAAGGTGAAGAGCTGACGGCGACGCTGAAGGCGAAGGGCGAGTCGGTAGTGACGGCGCGGGATATCACCGGCGGACCGAGCCTCGAAGTGCTGACGCCGAATCAGCATATCGCGACGCTCGATAAGGGCGCCGACTTCGATGTCGAACTGGTGATCAAGCGCGGGCGCGGTTACGTACCGGGCGAGCGCAGCGAGGACGAAGAGCCGATCGGGACGATTCGGCTCGACGCGATCTATGCGCCGGTTAAGCGCGCGAACTTCGTCGTGACCAACGCGCGCGTCGGTCAGCGTACGGATTACGACCGGCTGGCGCTCGAAATCTGGACCGACGGTTCGATTTCGCCGCGCGAGGCGCTGACCTATGCGGCGCGCGTGATGCGCGATCAGATGTCGATCTTCGCGGGCGTCGAGGAAGATGACGTCGAGGCCGTGGTCGGCGGCGCGGCGCCGAGCGACGCGCGTCCGGCGATCAATGAATATCTGTATCGCCCGGTTGAAGGGCTGCCGATCTCGGTGCGCGCCTTCAACGGATTGCAGAACGCCGACATCAAGTATATCGGCGAACTGGTCCAGCGCGCGGAGCAGGACATGCTGCGGATCAAGAATTTCGGCCGCAAGTCGTTGACGGAAATCAAGGAAGTGCTGACCGACATGGGGCTGTCGCTCGGGATGCGGCTGGATAATCTGCCGGCGCGCGGCGAACTCGATCGCATGTGGGAAGAGCAGGAGCGGCGCGAGTCCGCTTAGAATGCGCCCGAAGTGCAGCCAGAGATGAGGTTTTAATCAGATGCGTCACATGAATCAGGGGCGGAAGCTCAACCGCACGTCGGCTCATCGCAAGGCGCTGTTTCGCAACCTGGTGCTGGCCCTGCTAGAGCATGAGCGGATCAGGACCACGGATGCGAAGGCCAAGGAATTGCGGCGCTTCGCCGATCGCATGGTGACGCTGGGCAAGCGTGGCGACCTCGCCGCGCGGCGGCTGGCGTTCAACTTCATGCAATCGCGCGACGCCGTAAAGAAGCTTTTCGACGAGATCGCGCCGCGCTTCAAGGAACGCAACGGCGGCTATACGCGCGTGGTCAAGTTTGGTTTCCGGCGCGGCGACGCGGCGCCGCTGTCGATTATCGAATTCACGGGCACCTCCGAGCGGGCCGAGGCGAAAAAGCCGCCGAAGAAACGGGCGGCTCGCCGCGATCGTGTAATGGCGGAGCCGGCACGCGCTCGCGCCGCCGCCGGCTGAGCCAGGCGCATCATCTTTGAGTTCGTTGAACGGCGTCCTCGCGGGCGCCGTTTTAGTTTTACTAATTGTCGACGCAGAGCCCGAAAGTTGTGGGTAACGTCCACCGCGAGCGACCCTGCGCTCTGCTACAATGACGATACGTGAAAGGTGAAATAAACCAATGGCGAATGAACTGACCAAGCCCGAAAATTTTTTCATGAGCCGCTTTGGCATGAACGCGAATGCCTTCGAGCGGATTCTCGGCAACGCGCTCGAGCGCAAGGCGGATTATGCCGATCTCTACTTCGAGTACCGCAGCGCCGAGGGGCTGGGGCTCGAGGAATCGATGGTCAATCAGACCTCGAAGAGCGTCTCGCACGGCGTCGGGGTGCGGGTCTGTGCCGAGGATCGTACGGGCTACGCCTACTCCGACGAGGTCACAATCGATCGGATGAAGCTGGCGGCGGAGGCCGCCCGCGCGATCGCCGACGAGCGCGGCGCGACGCCGGCGGCGGTGCACCTCGGGCAGCCTGTGCCGCGCCATCATCTGTATGAGCTCGGTAGCACGCCGCTCGAAGTCCCGATCGAGGAGCGGGCGCGCCTGCTGCGTCAGATCGACGAGACCGTGCGTGCGCTCGATCCGCGCGTGCGCAACGTGATGGCGTCGTTCAGCTCCGAGCAGCGGATCGTGATGATCGTCAATAGCGAGGGGCAGCTTGCCGCTGATCTGCAGCCGCTCAGCCGGCTGAGCGTCAGCGTTATCGTCGAGGAGCAGGGCAAGGGCCGTCAGATCGGCTCCTTCGGCGGCGGCGGCCGGGTCGAATGGAGCTACTTCTTCGATCAGGAACGCTGGAAGGATTACGCGCTGCGCGCGGCGCGGCAGGCGCTGACGAACCTTGACGCGATCGACGCGCCGGCGGGCGAGATGGTGGTGGTGCTCGGACCAGGATGGCCGGGAATCCTGCTGCATGAAGCGATCGG
The DNA here is from genome assembly GCA_035308025.1 of Candidatus Binataceae bacterium. NCBI lineage: Bacteria > Candidatus Binatota > Binatia (SeqCode) > Binatales (SeqCode) > Binataceae (SeqCode) > Binataceae bacterium (SeqCode). The sequence continues at coordinate 89,146 of DATGHL010000029.1, read as the reverse complement.
TCACGGCCTCGAAGGCGACTTCAATCGCAAGGGCGTCTCGGCTTTCAGCGGTCGGATCGGACAGCAGGTCGCGACGCCGCTGTGCACGGTGGTCGATGACGGCACGATTGCGAATCGCCGCGGCAGCATCAACGTTGACGACGAAGGGACGCCAACCTCGCGCACGACGCTGATCGAAAAGGGCATCCTGCGCGGCTACCTGCAGGATCGGCTCAACGCGCGGCTGATGAAGATGACGCCGACCGGCAACGGCCGGCGCGAAAGCTTCGCCCACGCACCGATGCCGCGGATGACCAACACCTTCATGCTGCCGGGCGAATCGGCGCCCGACGATATAATCAAGTCGGTGAAGCAGGGGCTGTTCGCGGTCAGCTTCGGCGGCGGCCAGGTGGATATCACCAACGGCAAATTCGTCTTTTCAGCGAGCGAGGCCTACCTGATCGAAGACGGGCAGGTGACGCGGCCGGTCAAGGGTGCGACGCTGATCGGCAACGGTCCCGACGTGCTCACGCGGGTCTCGATGGTCGGCAATGATCTCGCACTGGACTCGGGTATCGGGGTTTGCGGGAAGGACGGCCAATCGGTGCCGGTCGGAGTCGGCTTGCCGACGATCCGAATCGACGGTCTCACGGTCGGGGGCACCCGCGCCTGAAACATTCGTTCGTGAACGCGTGCGAGTCTGCGGGCCGTCGCGACGCTGAGAGGTATTTACAGATGAGTCAGTTTGATCCGGCACTCGCCGAATGGGTGCTCGAGCAGGCGAGGAAGTGCGGAGCGACCGCCGCCGAGGTGTTGCTGGTGAGCGCGGAATCGCTCGCCGCGGGCGTGCGCATGGGCGAAGTCGAAAAGCTCAAAAGCTCGCGCGAGCGCCGGCTGGGGCTGCGCGTCTTCACCGGGCAATCGTCGGCGAATGCTTCTACGGCAGAGCTGGAGCGCGATTCGCTTAAGGCGTTCGTCGCCAACACGGTCGCGATGGCGCGGCTGACCGCGGCGGATCCGTGGGCTGGGCTGCCCGACCCGGCGCTCCATCCGCACGATTTTCCGGAGCTCGATCTGAGCGATCAGACGCACGGGATCGTCGGGGCCGACGCGGCGCTGAAGCTGGCGCGCACGGCGGAGCAGGCCGCGCTGGCGGTCGATCCGCGGATCAAAAACTCGGAAGGCGCCGAGTTCAGTTCGGGCCGCTACCAGGTGATGTTCGCCAACAGCCAGGGCTTCAGCGGCGCGTACGCGGGGAGCTCGTTTGGCCTCGGCGCTGCGCCGATCGCGCAATCGGACGACGGCCGGATGCAGCAGGGTTACTGGTCCACGGCGTCGCGCCACTTCGACCGGCTGGAAGCGGCGGAGGCGGTGGGCGTCACGGCGTCGCAGCGGGCGCTGCGGCGGCTGGGTGCGCGGAAGATCAAGACCATGCGCGCACCGATCGTCTTTGATCCGGAGATGGCGGCGTCGCTGATTCGCTCGATCGCGGGTGCGGCGTCAGGGCCGTCACTCTACAAGGGGGCGTCATTTCTCGCTGATCGCCTCGACACGGCGATCGCCGCGCCAACTGTCACTCTGCGCGACGACGGCCGGATGCAAGGCGGCCTCGGCTCGAAGCCCTTCGACGGCGAGGGTCTCGCGACCAATCAGAAGAATCTGGTTGAGAACGGTGTACTCAAAACCTACCTGCTCGATTCCTACTCTGCGCGCAAGCTCAAGCTCGCGCCGACCGGTAACGCGTCGCGCGGGGTGGGCGATTCGCCGGGCGTCAGTACGACCAATTTTTACCTGCAACCCGGCCGGCATACGCCCGACGAGATTATCGGGTCGGTGAAACAAGGACTCTACGTCACCGAGATGATCGGCTTCGGCGTCAACGGCGTGACCGGCGATTACTCGCGCGGCGCCGGCGGGATGTGGATCGAGAATGGCGAGCTCGCCTATCCGGTGCAGGAGATTACGATCGCGGGCAATCTCAAGGAGATGTTTTTGGCAATCGAGATGATCGGGAACGATCTGCGCTGGCGTTCCTCGACGGTCTCACCGACGATCAAGGTCAGCGAGATGATGATCGCCGGCGAATAAAGCCGGTCAACTTTCAGACGGCCAGGAGGAAGAAAAATGTTGTTCATGCTCAAAGCCCATATCGAAAAGCCCGCGCAGACCTCGAACAAGGAGTTCTACACGGTCTGGCGTCAGGAGGCGGAAGCCGCCCTGGGCGCGTTAAAGGCGGGTGCAATCAAGAGTATCTACAAGGTCGCTGGGGAGCCGGTGGTCATCGCGATTCTCGACCTGCCGTCGGCGGACGATCTCGATCACGCAATCGCGGGCCTGCCGATCTGGAAGCTCGGCTATTCGCATATCGTGGCGAAGCTCGAGATCACCGCGCTGCGGCCGTACGAGAATTGGGCCGAGGATCTAAAGCAGCTTTCCGCTTAGCGCCCGCAAAGCATCTCAGAGTGCGGCGAGATCGTGACTCGCGGAATCGGGCTTAGGAGCATCGGCCCGGACAGACTTGCTTTATCTCGTCACGACAGGAACCATAGACTGGATATTCGTCAATTTTCAAGGGTAGTGTGTGGGAGCTACTCTGTTCGCTATTGATGATATTGTCGCCTAAGCAGCCCGAACCGTCTCAAGCTTTCCTCCCATTCGGCGGCCCGATCTTTCGAATCGGGCGGTGATTGCCGTCAGTCAGAAATCAGCTGAGCTTAGGACATTCCCTCCCTGATGAGGAGGGAACTTCCCGATAAATACGCGGGTTTTGATCGGCCGGTCCGTTGCAATCATGATTTCGGCGATCTATAAGCGATATTGACCAGGATCGTACGAATGGTTTTTTAAAAGAATTCCACAAAGCGAAAGGAGAATTCTTATGAGCCTCAGACACTTGCCAGATCCCGTCCAATTTCCCGGGCTCAGACCTGGAGTGAGATTTGCCAACGGTGATGCGGGCACCTGACCAACCCACCATACGTGACTCGAAACCCTGAGTCGGGCTTCCCGTGAGGAAGCTGATAAATTATATGCAGAAATGGTTCAAGCAGACGTTGCAATGTTCACCGCAGTAAGCCATTATTTCGCCGGCGTTGCGCAAATTCATTCAACAAAACACAGTGACGATGAAAGTGGAGGATTTCGTAAGGCCGCTCCTACTTTTCAACGCGCTCTCGACCAGCTAGTTATAGTAAATGATTGTGAAGAGCGGATGCTGAAGATTGCTCAACCCATTGAGTACAGCGCTTACTATGTCCGCCGACATCAAGTTGCCCGTCACGGCACACAAGATTTTCGCCGTGGCCTTGAATTGATGGTCAAGGACCTATCCGACGGCTATTACCCTCTCAATGCTTTCAGCATGTTGAATCCTGTCTTGGCACGTCTGATGGCGGGGTGGGATTTGAACGCTCGGGTTGAAGGGTTGATAACGCGTCTCGAAAGAGCACAATCCAAGACACCTTAAGAGCTAATTGATTGACCAATGGAGGAGCAGCACAGGCCCTTTGGGCCTGAGGCCTCCTCCATTGCGTTCCGCGGCGGTTCGAACATAACGCTCTCCCGAGCCCGTTAGTGCTTCTGACCCCTTGCCTTGCGCTAAAAAGCGCATTCCATGGAGGGCCATGCAGTTGCTCCGACGCCGAGTGTTTTCACAGAGTACGATATCTCAAAACAGGTTCGTGATCTGAGCGCGCGCGGCGCCTGGAATCCGAAGAGATGTCGTCATTTTGGTTCCGAGCGGGCTTGTAAAGCTTAACGGCGCGCCGTTGCCGATGCCCGTAGGGGTTGCGGGCACGCTAGGAAAGATTACGCTTGCAACTCAATGATAGTTGCATGCGAGCAGCCCCTAAGTTTTTAGACCGAGTCGGCGGCTATTTCAGAGGGTGGCGAGGTCGCGGAAAAAATTCGGATAGGTCTTGGCCACGCAGCCCGGATTGGTGATGCGTACGCCCGCGACTCGCAGTCCGGCGACGGCGAACGCCATCGCGATCCGATGGTCGTCGTAGGTTTCGATCGTCGCGGCGTGCAGAGTTGAGGGCGCGATTCCGAGGCCGTCGTCAAATTCCTCCACCGCCGCGCCCAGCCGGCGCAGCTCTGTCGCGAGCGCGCGGATACGATCGCTTTCGTGATGGCGAATAAAGCCGACGCCGCGAATCCGCGTCGGCGACGAGGCAAACGGTGCGATTGCCGCGAGCGTCGGCACGACGTCGGGCATCGTGTTCATCGTTACGTCAAGGCCGCGGAGTTCGGCGCCGCTCGCGACCTCTATCGCGCCGCCGCGCCGCACGACGCGAGCGCCCATCCGTTCGAGCAGTGCGAAAAATCCGCTGTCGCCTTGGAGCGAGTCCGCCTCGAGTCCGCGGATCGTCACCACCCCGCCGGCGACGACCGCAGCCGCGGCGAAGTAGCCGGCCGCGGTCGCGTCCGGCTCGACGCTGAATTCCATTGGCTGGTACTGCTGTCCACCCGCAACGACGATTGTGTCGTCGCGCATCGTGCTGTGCGCACCCCAACGCTCCATCAGCCGGGTCGTCATCGCGATAAACGGATGAGCGGTCTCGCCGCGCACCGTGAGTCGCAAGCCGCGCGGCCAGCGCGGCGCCGGCATCAGCAGTGCCGAGACGAATTGAGACGAGAGGCTGGCGTCAATCGTCGCTTCACCGCCGGCGAAGTGCGCACCGCTCATGTCGATTATGATGGGCGGACGGTCGTCGCGATTCGCGCTCGAGGCCGCGACACCCAGGGCGCGAAGCGTTTCGAGCAGCGAGGCGATCGGCCGCTCGCGCATCCGCACGCTGCCGTCGAGGCGATAGCGGCCGCGTCCGAGCGTCACGAAGCCGGCGAGAAAGCGCATCGCGGTGCCGGCGTTGCCGGCGTCGAGGTCGGCGGCGATCGCGGGAATCCTGCCGGCGCGGCCGAAAACGGTAATTCTGCGCTGCGGCGCGTCAGTCTCGACCGCAAACCCGAGCGCTTGCAGCGCCGCGGCCATGCGGGCGGTATCGTCGCTCAGCAGCGCGCCTTCGATCACTGATCGCCCATCGGCCATCGCAGCGAGGATCAGCGCGCGATTCGTGATGCTCTTGGAGCCGGGCGGCGTCACGCTCGCGTTCAATGGCCGCGTCAGCGGAATTATCTCGATCTCTCTCAATGGCACAGCACTTAACTCTTATTTGCTTCTTTTATCGTTGGCGCTGACTCGCTCCAACGGACTCAAGTTAGCAAATTCGCGGGTATTCTGATGCAGTGCCGGGTGTTAAGTTGAAGTACAAGCTGAATGGAGGTTCATTCAGGTATGGAGCTGAGCCTTGCAAACCTCGATATCATCGACCCGGATCTCTATATCGAACGCGGCTACCCGCACGCCGAGTGGGCGCTGCTCCGCCGCGAGGCGCCGGTTTTCTGGTACCAGCGACCGCAAGTCGCGCCGTTCTGGGCGATTACCAAACACGCCGATCTGATCGAAGTCTCGCGCCAGCCTGAGCTTTTCAATGAGCTTCCGGCTGAACGCCAGCGGCTCTTCATCTTCAAGGAAGAAGATGGCCAGGAAGCGCTGGATGAACCGGTGCTGCGCCAGCTCCTCAACATGAATCCGCCCGAGCACGGCAGCTATCGCGCGGTGACCAATCGGCGCTTCACCCCGCGCGCGATCGAGCAGTTGCGCACGCAGATCGAGGAGGTCACCGCCGAAGTGCTTGACAGCGTGGTTGATCAGACCGAGTGCGATTTTGTCACCGAGCTGTCGGCGAAGCTGCCGCTCGCAGTGATTTCCGAGATGTTCGGGATCCCGCGCTCCGATTGGCCCCTGATGTTCCGGCTGAGCAACGAGATGATCGCGCCGACCGATCCGGAGTTCGCGGGCAGCACGAAGTTCCGCGAGATGATCCAGGGCGCGCAGATGGAGTTTTTCCAGTATTTCAGCGGGCTCATCGAGGACCGCCGCAAAAACCCGCGCGCCGATCTCGCCACCGCGCTCGTACAGGGCAAGGTCAACGGCGAACCGCTGCCGGTCTTTGAGCTGATGTCCTACTTCGCGCTGCTGATCATCGCGGGTAACGAGACCACCCGCAACGCGATTACCGGCGGCCTCGCCGCGCTCATCGAGCATCGCGAGGAATGGGCGCGGCTGCGGCGCGAGCCGGCCCTGCTGGCCTCGGCGGCCGATGAGATAATCCGCTGGACTTCGCCGGTGATCCAGTTCACGCGGCTCGCGACGCGCGATACGGTCCTGCACGGCCAGAAGATTCGTGAGGGCGAGGTGCTGGCGCTGTTCTATCCCTCCGCCAACCGTGACGAAGAGGTCTTCGCCGAGCCGTTCAAGTTCGACATCACGCGCAATCCGAATCCGCAGATCGCCTTCGGCATCGGCGAGCATTACTGCCTGGGCGCCAACCTCGCGCGGATGGAACTGCAGATCATGTTCCGCCAGCTCACCGAGCGGCTTGAGGCGGTCGAGCTCAATGGCCCGATCCAGCGGATGCGTTCGAGCTTTGTCGGCGGCATCAAGCACATGCCCATTCGCTACCGGATGCGCGCCCGCCGCTAGCGAAGCGGAGCGGAGCGAGCAGGCGAGTCTGCGAGCTGCGTCAAGATTCAACAGCCTCCTAGAAGAACCAGTTCGATTCTGCCGACGGGCCGAAGAGCGCGCCGATGAAGTGTTCGAGCTCGAAGTTGAACTTCATGATGACGTGATCCGAGCCGCGCGTGAGGCCGATGCCCGGTCCAACGTTGTACTCGAGTCCGTGCGGCAGCTCGCCCCAGACCACCGGGAAAATATAGTGCTGCTGATTGTGCAGCGGGGCGTTGTCATCGATCAGCCCGACGCCGCCGTAAAACTCCAGGCCCGGAGAGATAGCGCGCAGGGAGCGATAGTAGGCGCCGCTGACATAGCCGAACTCGAAGCCTTGACGCCGTCCGGCGCCAGCCAGCGATTTCTCGAAGATCGGATTGACTATCAGCGCCAGCGCTCCGTAGTCCTTCTCGATAATCGGGCGCAGTTCGAGTTCCAAATCCGCGTCATCGAACTGCGGGGTATGATGCCATTCCAGCTCGGCGTACCAGCCCAGCTCGAGCGGTAAGGTTTCCTCGTCAAACAGCCGGCCGCGCAGCCTGTATTTCGACCCGGAGTACCAGAAGCCATGACCGGAAACCTGCGCCGTGGTCAGATAGGCCGCCGCTTCGATACGATCGGTCAGCCCGTAGGTCAGCTCGATCGCCGAACGATACATTGCCTGACTGGCGAACGCGCCCGCCGACGTGCCATTGAACCCGGTGCTGTGGCCATTGGCGATGACGCTGTTGAGCGCTTCAACTTCGAGCACGCCACGGCCCTCAGTGGCGTACGGATAAACCTCGAATTCCCAGGGATCGACTTGCGCCGCCGCGCGGCTCGCATAGATCGCGCAGCTCGCCATGACCGCGGCAATTGCCAGCCCGGCTTTCGCACTCGCGTTCATTTGGCGACAATCGAGCCCTCGGGAATGTCCTGATGAAAGTCGTCGTAAAAGTCGTAACGTCCTGCACCCAACGCAGGCAGATGCACCATCGCGGTCTCGCCGGGCGTCACCGCTTTTTCGCGGTTGAGCTTAAAACTCTCAAACTCGATGGTCTCGTTGCTTGAATTCGCCACCTTGATAATCAGCGGCTGGCCTGCGGTAACCGCCAGGGTCTGCGGAACGAAGTGATAATCCTGAAAGCGAATCTCATAAGTGGCGTCGGCGGCGCTCGCGGGGAGCGCGCCAATTGCGAGCAGACTCGCGCCAGCCGCAAAGATGAAAAGCTTGAACTTGAGCGTCATGAGCCTCAGATGAAATTGAGAGTGATTCTCAAAATCGACCGCCTTTATCTCAAACCCGCCGAACATTGTCAACCGTACCGGCGGTGAAAAACTTATTTTGAGATTTCGCGGGAAAAGATCGCTGCGGACGTAGCCCGCACGCGCGCGCGACGCCAGCCGAGATCGCGGCGGAGCGCGCCGGCCGCGGCGGCGCCGCCATAGCCCATCCGGCGTGCTATTGGGGTCAACCGCTCGGGCGCCGTTGGCAGCGCCGTCGCCGCCTGGTCGCTCTCGATGCGCAGGCGGTTCTCGAGCCGCGAGAGAAAGTCGTAATCGTCGATCAGATTGCGCGCGTCCGTCACGTCCAGTAACTGGTTCTGCGCCAGCGCGTGCAGGAGTTCGATCGTTCCGCGCAGACGGATCGCCGGATGAGTCTGGCCATAACGCAGGGCCATCATCTGTGCGAGGAATTCGACCTCGACCAGGCCGCCCGGGCCTTGCTTGAGATTGAGCCGGGAGCTGGTCTCGATGCCGAGTTCGCGTTCGATCTGCGCACGCATACCGGCGATTTCGCGGACCGCCGCGCGATCCAATCCGCGGCCGAAAACGAATTGCTTGCGCGCCGTCTCGACCTGCTCGCCGAGTGCGCGATCGCCGGCGACGACGCGCCCGCGCACGAGCGCCTGACGCTCCCACAGCGCCGAGCTCTCCCGGTGGTACTCATGAAAACCTGCGAACGACGCGACCAGCGGCCCGGCGTTGCCTGACGGCCGCAAGCGCACGTCGATCTTGTAGGCAAAGCCTTCGCGCGTCGGGGTTTCGAGGAAGGCGATAAGGCGCTGCGCCACGCGTGACGCGGCCTCAAGACCGGCGGCGGCGACCTCACCCGGGAGGTGATAGACGAAAATCAGATCAAGGTCCGAGTTATAGGCCATCTCGCCCGCGCCCATGCGCCCCAGCGCCAGCACGCAAAGCTTCAGCTCAAGCGGAATCGCGCGGCGCTGAGCGACGTCGGTGCGGGCGCATTCGAGCGCCTCACGCAGAACGGTCTCGGCGAGCAGCGTGAGTCCGGCCTGAACCTCCGCGAAGGCCAGTTCGCCTTCAAGATCGGCGATCGCGATCCGTAAAAACTCCTGCTGGCGAAAAGTTCGCAGCGCGTCGAGGCGGCTCTCGAGCGAGTCGCAAGCCTCGAGCAGCGCGCGCAACTCTGCGGCCAGGGCGGCGGGCGGGCGCGGTCCGCGCGCCAGGCTCGAGCCGACCAGCGTATCGATCATCTCAGGATGGCGCAGGAAGAGCGTCGAGAGGTAGGCGCTCGAAGCGAACAGCCGCAACAGCATCCGGCGGGTCGCCGTATGTTCCTCGAGCAGCGCTAGAAACGACGTCCGGGCGCCGACCGCAGCGATGAATGACGCCAGGTTCATCAGCGCCAGATCCGGGTCGGGCAATTCGCGCAGCTCCTCTAGCAGCCGCGGTCCCAGCCGCTCGAGCGCGCCGCGGCGGGTCGCACTCGCTGGCAGATACTTGGGCTCACGCGCCAGTAATTCCAGATGCCGCGCACTCGCCTGCGGATGAGCAAAGCCCAGTTCCGCCAGCGCCGGAATCGACCACTCCGGCTCCAGCGCGACGCGCCACGCGGCCTTGGCCAGCGCCGGCGCCGCCGGGCTCTCGTGCTCGCCGTCGGCCGGCTGGAACATCGCACGGAACTGGTCAGCCACAAGCGCGCGCCGGACATCGAGCGCACGCATGAAGCGGTCCGCGGCATTGGGCGCCTTGCCGTAACCGAGCCGCGCCGCCAAGACCGCGAGCGCACGCGGCGCCGCCGGTAGCGTATGGGTTTGGAGACCCGCGGCGACTTGCAGCTTGTGCTCGACATTGCGCAGGAACAGATAGGCCGCGCTGAGTTCCTGCGCGCGCGAAGCCGGCATATAGCCGCGCGCCTCCAGGCGCGTCAGCGCTTCGATAGTGCCCGGTGTGCGCAGGCGCGGATCGCGTCCGCCATAGATCAGCGCGAGCGCCTGCACGACAAACTCGAGCTCGCGGATGCCGCCATGGCCGAGCTTGACATTGCGGCGCACCAGCTCGGGCGAACGCAGCTCATCCTCGATCTGCGCTTTCATCGCGCGCAGTTGGCGAATCGTGTCGAAATCCAGATAGACGCGGTAGATGAAGCGGCTCAGCTCCGCGATGAAGCGTTGACCGGCGGCGACCGCGCCTGCGACCGGACGCGCGCGCAGCAGCGCGGCTCGCTCCCAGGTCTCGCCGTAGGTCTGGTAAAAATTGAGCGCGCCCGGGATCGAAGTGACGAGCGGAGCGGCGGCGCCGCCGGGACGCAGGCGCAAATCGATCCTGAAGCAATGGGCCGCAAGAATCTCGTTGAGCTTCTCGCCCAGGCGTTGCGCCTCCGCGTGCCGATCGAGGTTGTGGGCTCCATCGATCAGATAGATCAAATCGATGTCAGAACTGAGATTGAGTTCGCCCGCGCCGAGCTTGCCCATCGCCAGCACGCAGAAATCCTGGGCAAGCGCTTTGCCCGTTACCTCGCGTGCGGCCAGCGCCAGCGCGGCGCGGACACACTCGTCGGCCAACTGCGACATCGCCGCTACGGTCGCGGCGACGCCGTGGCGTCCGAGCAGATCAGTGATCGCAATTCGGAGCAGCGCGCGCCGCTTGAAAGCGCCGAGTTCGGCCACCGACCCGAGCGCGTCATCGACCGTTTCCGGCGGGGCCGCGGCCGGCGCGGCGCGCGCCTGATCGAGCACCGCGACCCAATTCGCGCCGCTGTTCGCGAGTCCCCCGGCAATCAACTCAGAACCGCCCAGGCAAAAAATCAGATCGTCGGCGCGCGCGTCGTCGCACAAAGCCTCGCGCAGAAGCGGCGGGGAAAGCTCGCCGAGCCGCAGCATAAAGGCCAGCGCCAGCTCTTCGTCGGGGGCCCGTTCGCGCACGCGCCCAAGCGATGCTGCGGCCAACGCCGGATCGTCGAGCAAGCGCGCCACTTGAAGCGCCAGACTCTCCAGCGCCGGCCCAAAAATCGGCTCCGCCATGGCGATATTTACATTAGCAGACGCCGCGCTCATCCTGATTGGGAAACCTGAAAACCGGCATCGGGAGGCCGCTTCCATGATCGTGCTCTACACCACCGAACGCGACTATCCGTGGGGCACGCTGCGCTCGACCCACGGCTGCAAGACCAAGGTCGTGCTCGAAGAAAAAAGAATTCCCTACCGGATCGAGAATCTGCGCCCGGGCGATCTCTGGAAAAAGCCGCCCGAGATGACCGCGCGTCATCCGCTCGGCAAAGTCCCTTATATCGAGGATGGCGGCGTCACGATCTATGATTCGACGGTGATTGGTGAATATCTCGAAGACCGCTATTCGTGGCCGCAACTGATTCCGCGCGGCGACGCGCTCGCCCGCGCGCGCATCCGGATGGTCGAGCAGTTCGCCGACGAAGCGCTGCTCGTCGGCAATCTGCCGCCGATCTGGATGCCTTACTGGAGCGATCCCGAAAAGCGTGACAAGGCGCGGATGGAGCAGGGGCGCGAGGGACTGCGCACCCGCGACCTGCCCTATCTCGAGAATCTGCTCGGCGCCGGCGACGCTTTCATCTGCGGCGAATTCTCGATGGCCGATATTCCCATGATGGTGCTTGCGATGGTGCTGGCGTTCGATCAGATGCCGTTGACCGCGTTCCCGCGCGTCGCGCAGTATCTCGAGCGCTTGCGTACGCGGCCGAGTTACCGCGCGATCAGTACGACCACCAAGGTCGCAGAGGCGAGTTCGTTGAGCGGTTTGGCTTAAGCACACCGCCCGAGCGCCGCAGGCGTCTCGATGCGCTGACGGAGAACGGAAGGTGGGACGTATTAATACGATTGAGCTTGTTCTACCTAACGAAATCGGCATCGGAAAGGATCGCGAGGTCCAGACCCTACTTGCCGACCGATGGCGGAAGCTCGTAATTATCCGTTTGCGGCGAGGCGGGCTGCTGGCAGATCATTCGGCGCGGGTGCCGATCACGATTCAAGGACTGCTAGGGAAGGGACTCCTTCGCCTGGCGGGTGAGGAGCACGTGCTGCTTCCAGGTGTCCTCGTGCCGGTTGAGGCGCATGTTGTTCACAGCGTCCAGGGCGATCCTGATGTGGCAATACTTGTATCTTTCTTTCGGCAGGCTGATTTGGGCGATTAAAAATCTCTGAACCGATCGCAGGCGTGCTTGCTCCGCGCAATTGTTGCGCGCGGCACGAGCGTCACTCACGCCACCGTACGGACGCCGCTCCGGCGGCCCCGATGCGGATGACGGACTGAAACCCGGTGCGTTTGCGAGTTGCGGGCATAATGGGCCGCAGTGTGATGGACGCCATGACTGCGTCTGGCGAGTCGCCGCGGCGCGAAATCGGTTTTTACCGGAGGCGGCGCCGGCGCGTTGGCATATTTCAGTCCGGGAAAATACTGATCCTCGTAACGATGGACTTGGAGGGCGGCGAGAAACTCGGGGTAGTAGTTCTTTGAAGCGAAACCAAAGTGCGTGCCCGCATAGTTGCGTTGGATCTGCGCATAGTCGCCGTGAAACTCGCTCGACGCTTCCGCCATCCCGCCGGTGCCATAGTTGTAGGCGGTGATTGCGAGTGGCCAATTGCCGAGTTCCTCGTAGTTCGAGCGCAGAAGTTTCGCGGCCGCCGCGGTCTCGGTCGTCGGATTCAGCCGATCATCGTGGTAGCGGGTAATCCGCATGTACTCACGCCCGGTGCTGCGCGTGAACTGCCAGATCCCGACGGCGCCGGCGCCCGATTTGGCGCGGCTATAGAAGCCCGACTCGACCTCCGCCAGCGTCACGAGTTCCGGCGGCAAACCGGCTGCGCGGAAGATCCGCTCCATCGTCGGGCGATAATAGCGACTGCGCAGCAAGCCCTCCTGAAAGCGCTCGCGCAGGCCTTGCTGGACCCGCAGGTTTTGCGCGGCGAGGGCGTAGGCCGCAAGCGGTTCCCCTTGAAACAAAGCCGCTACGCGCCGCTCCTCGGGACTCGCCGGCGCCTGACCCGTCGCCAGATGATTAAGAATGTTGGCGTACTTGACCTTGAGATAATCGCCGATCGCCTCGGTTTCGTCACGCGGCGGTGTCCCGTCGCCGGGGATATGCATCACCTGGTAGACGCGCCAAAGGTTGTCGCGATCGTGAATGACAAAATCGCGTTCGCCATAACTGCTGAAAACGTCGACCCAGAACTTGACGTTCGGCTCGATGGCAACTGGGCGCGGAAAGGAGAGCTCGGCCCCGGCAAAACTGCGCCCATAGACACAGACAAGCAGCAGCAGCGCCGCGGCGGCGACCCGCGCTAATTTCCCCCACATAATCCCCATCCCCTCGTTCAACTCGCCAGACGTGACGCTGCCTTCCCCAGTATCGATGATGCCCTCGGCTGAGGATAAGCCATCCCATTATGCAATACCCAGTCGGTATGCATAGTCAACATTTTTTCGTTAACCTTCATCGCTTACTCCGCCGCGTGCGAGAGTCCCAAATTGGCACAGTCGCGGCCCGGCATAAGAAGCGAAGCTCTAGGCCGGCTTGGTCAGTTCCGGACTTGCCTGGGCAACCCGCCCCGCATTGACGATTTTGCGCTCGACCAAGTGGGCGATTTCGGCCTCGCCGCGGCCGAGCTCGCGCAGAATCGCGACGCTATGTTGACCGGTAACCGGCGCGGCACGGAGATTCCAACGATTCGCATTACTGAAACGCACCGTATGCCCGACCTCGGTAACTTCGCCCGCGTCGAAGTGCTCCTCGGTCACGATCACGCCACGCGAGGTCAGCGTTGGCTCGCTGTTTATCTCGGCGGGAGTGAACGGCGCAGGCGACGCCGCTGGAACCTGCTCGGCGCGCAGGCGGCGTAGAGCCGACGCCGTGCTGAGCGTCGACATCGCCGACTCGATGAGCGTCGCCGACGGACTTGCCTCAAGGCGCTGTTGGCGCGTCTCTACGTAACTCGGCCAGCGGGCGAGGTCGAGCCCAAGCGCACGGCACACGCCGAGCCACTCACGTTCGCTATAGCAAGCGATCACGACCCAGCCGTCGGCGGTGCGATAAAGCGCATTGGCCGGCGAGTGCCCACGCTGCTCGCGATCGAGCGGAAAGGTTTCGACCTTGCGTTGAGCGGAACCGTGCACGTCCGACATCGCGAACAGGCCGGCGCCGGTTTGCGGAACTTCCAGGTACTGGCCGACACCGCTCTGCTCGCGCTCGACCAGCGCCGCCAGCACCATCGCGCAGGAGGTCAGCCCGCAGCCATAGTCCATGTGCGTCAGATAGTGGTCGGGCGGATTGCCGTCGCCGCCGGTGCGCACCAGCATCCCGGTCAGCGCCGAGTGCAGGGGCTCGAAGGTCGGCAACTTGGCCCACGGGCCCGCATTTCCGTAGCCGGAAGAATGACAATAGATCAGACGGGGATTGAGCGTGCGCAGATCCTCCCAGCCGACGCCGAGACGCTCCATCGCGCCCGCGCGGAGATTGTGATGGACCACGTCGGCGCGGCGGGCGAGATCGTGGGCGATGCGCCGCCCTTCGCTGGATTTCAGATCCACCGCGATACTCTCCTTGCCGCGCTGCACCCCGAGGAACGAACCCAGTTGCGGACCGCGCATCGGATCGCCGCCGTACTCCTCAACCTTGATCACGCGCGCTCCGAGATCGGCGAAGAGCCGATTGGCGAAAGGTCCGGCCATATAGGCGCCAAAGTCGAGAACCAGGATTCCATCGAGCGGCCCGATCGCCGGACTATCGGCTGTCGCGATCTTGCGCGCAACGCTTGAGACGATGGCAGGTTTCGCGCCATTGGCAGCCGCGCCCCGATCAGTTAGCAGCGTCGCGTTGTCCTGCCCGCACGACGGCGCTTCGCGCCGGAGCTCGATCGTGCTGCGGCTATACTTCGCGAGCCGGCCGAGCATCCGCGCGCCGTCGGCAGCAATATCGACCAGACCGTTCGCCTCCATCTGCTCCAGCCAGAGCGCCTCGCCGGGTTTGAGCGCGGGCATGCAACAGACATCGGCCTGTGCGAGCGCCTCGCACCAATGGCTGGACGGTTTGGTCTTAAAGAAGTCGTCAAGATAGCCCCACAAATCGGCGACGACGGCGGGCGCGAGCGGCGTCGCGAGAATATGGACGCCCGCATTTTCGACAATCAGATCCTCGCGTCCGACCACCTTGAGCATGCGGTCGAAAGCGCCGCGCGGCCCGGTGTGAACCTGAATCCAGTAGCCGTCCGAACACTGGAAGAGCCCGACAATCAGGCGCAGATTGCTCGGGCGGGTGGTGATTCGGCTGCCGGTCAGTAGCATCGGGCCTAAGTTTTTGCCGCCGAGCCAGCGCGCGTTGCTGAGGATAGCCGCGCCGTCGAGCAGCGAGGTCGTTACGGTCTGGCCCTCGCCGCTGCGAGCACGATGGTAGAGCGCGCCCAGGATGCCGATCTGGAGCATCCACGCTGCGCCGTATATCGCGTGCGGCCAGCCGAGAAAATGCGGTCCCTCTGGCCGCACTCCCTGCTGGAAATTTTGCATCCCGTATTGCGCCTCAATCAGCTCGCCGCACACTGGAGGATTAAGCCCGCTGCCCGCGTGCGCGAGCTCTGCGATCGTCCGCGGATAGGCGCTAAGAACGGCGAGAATTTGCCGGGGCCCCGGCGTGGCGCCGTCAAGCAATCCTGTCGGCTTGTCGATCCAGGGATGCGCGGTGTCGATAATCACGTCGGCCGAATCGCGCAGCGCCAACCATGCGCCGCTGCGCATCTCGGCATCGCCTACAACGACACTCCGCTGTCCGCGCAACCAGACGCGCGCACCGGATAGTGCGCGGAGCGGATCTCCTCCGGGCGGTTCGACCCGAATCACCTCCGCGCCGAGATCGGCAAGCACCATCGCGGCGATCGCGGCGGCCGGCGAGCGCTCCGACAAGTCTAGTACGCGGGTTGCTTGCGTCAGTGGTCCCGCCATCGGCATGACCTCCCTGTGTGAGCTTAACGGCTATGGGTTCGCCGTCGATGAAAAACAGATTCCCGCGGGCTGCGTTGGCGCCGGAGCCGCCAGGCTTAATGCGGGAGCGACCCTGCCGTTCGCGTTACCCGGGAAGAATAGAATCCCATCGGCGGCGGCCACCGCGATCCGGCCATCCTGATCGACGGCCACGCCGGCCGGCCGCTTCAGCGCATCGCTGGTGATCGTTGCAGTGCGCGACCAGCTTGCGGGCCCGTTGTTGCTAAATACCACGACGGAGCTATCCGCGTCGTCGGCGACATAAACGTTCAGCGCATCGTCCACGGCAACCTGGCTTGGCGCTTGCAACCCATCGATCACCCCAACCGGCGCGGCGTCTCCATTGGCGTCAGCCGCGAAGACGAGCACCCGGTGCGACGACCGATCGGCCACGAAGGCTCGCTGTGAACCGTCGACCGCCAGACCGCTCGGCGTGGTGATCCCGCTGCGTGGCCCCTCAATCACCCGATCCACGTAAATATCACCGCTCGCACCGCCCGAGAACCATTCGACCCGCCCATGGCCGTCGCCCGCGTCCGCGACGTAAAAGCTGCCCGCCGGACTCACCGCGATCGCCACCGGATGCGCGATGCGGGTGTTGGGTCCCTCGAAGCTTTTGAGGAAATCGTATTCGCCGGTGGGTTTGGGCATAAAAACCCGCACATTGCCATTGGCGTTGGCGACAAACAGACCACCCACCAAATCGACCGCCGCCGCGACTGGGCGATCGGTCGCAGCTTCTTTGATTAGCTGGAGCGGCGCCGCTGAACCACTCGCGCCGTTAGCGTAAACCGCGATCGTATGGTCCGCCGGCGCTGTCACGAACAGCCGTTGATCCGCCGCGCCACCGTTATCGCCGCCGCGGGAACATCCGCCGGCGCTGACGGCAAACATCAGCAACAGCATGGTCGAGAGAGAGCATCGCATGTACGCCACCAGCATCAAGGCCCCACCATCCAGCCGCCGTAATTGACGCTCCGCGGCTTGCGGCGTCGCTTTCATCGCACGCTGGAGCGCCGCGTCCGCTGCGATCGGCTGGCTCATCGTGCCTCAAAGCGCCAATCGGCGTCCAGCCAGTGTCCGCCTTCACTCCAGTGTGGTGCTTCCGTAGCAGCTACGGCCGTGGTTGCTAAACCCGATCAGGTCGCGTCCGGTGCCCGACCAAAAGCGGCGAAACCACGTCATATTCGGCGCAAATCGATCGTTGCCGAGAAAATGCAACGAAGGATATTCTTGACATGAGGCGCGGTTTCTTGGCACTAGAGCTTACTCTGAATACCTGTTCAGTGCCGGTTCCGTGGCAACGATCATGCATAACGGCTCGGGCGATATGGTTCAGGCATAACTTCAGGCGCAACTTTCAGGGCGGATTAGCGATGCAGAATCAGTTCAATATCTTCGCGATGATTCAGCAGGGGTGGTACGCGACCTATCCTCTGCTGATCATCTCGGTCGTTTGCGTAACCATAATTTTGGAACGAGTGTGGGCGCTGGCGGGCGTGATGACGCGGGCGCGACGCAGCGCCGAGCAGATGATTGGACCGCTCAAGCAAGGTAAATTCGGCGCCGCGCTCGATCATCTGAAAGGCCGTCGCAGCGCGGGCGAGCGCATTTTCCACGAACTGGTGACGGAGGCGCAATCCGCCGACCGCCCGCGCCTTGAAGAAATTGACGAGGAACGGCGCTTCGCCGAACTCCAGCAACTGCGCGGCATGATCTGGGTGCTCGCGACTTCGGGGGCGTCGGCGCCGTTCATCGGCCTGTTCGGCACGGTGGTCGGAATTCTGGTCGCCTTCCAATCGATGGCGGTGATGGGAACCGGCGGTTTTTCGGTGGTCGCCGCAGGCATCTCGGAGGCGCTGATCTCGACCGCGCTGGGGCTGGTGGTCGCGATCATCGCGGTCATTTTCTACAATTATTTTTCGCAGAAGATCGAGCGGATTAACGCGACCATCCATATTTGTGCGGCCCGGCTGATCGACGCCGCTATCGCCGGGAGAGCCGCCGTTGGCAATTAGTACGCCGGGTCGCCAGGGCGGGATGTTCTGGGAGATCAACATCACGCCGCTGACGGATATTTTCCTCGTCCTCTTGATCATCTTTATGGTGACCGCCTCGGTGGCGGTGGAATCAGCGACCCATGTAGACCTGCCCTCGGCCGAGGAGACCACGCCCGAGAACAAGGGTGTGATCGTCACCTACACCGCGAACCACGAGCTTTTCGTCAACTCCAAGGACGTGCCCGAGCGGGAATTCGAAGCAGCGCTCCACGAGGCGCTCGGACGAGTCGACGCGAAAATTGTGATTTTTCAGGGCGATCGCACGGTGCTGCTCGGCGACATGGTGCGCATCCTCGACATCGCTAAAGCCGCCGGCGCAGATCAAATCGCGATCGCGGCCAAACGTTCGGCTACCGACTCGAGCGCCGGATGAAGCCGGTTTAGCTGGCCCTCGTCCAAGATCAGGATCCAGGATCAAAGTATGGCGATTCCGAGCGGCGACGAAGGCGGAATCTTCGCATCGATCAACATCACGCCGTTGACCGACATCTTCCTGGTCCTGCTGATCATCTTTATGGTTGCGACCGCGCTCACGATCGAGTCCGCCGCGCATGTCGATCTGCCGCGGCTCGACGCGCCCAATCAGCCTCCGGAGGCGCGCGGGGTCACGGTAACGTACACCGCCGACCATCAGATTTTCGTCAATCAGAAGTCCGTCACGGAAAACGCTTTGGGCGCGGCGGTCAGCGCTGCGTTGGCGCAAACCACGAAGAAGGTCGTGGTCTTCGACGGCGATCCCAAAGTTATCCTCGGTGACGCGGTGCGCATCGTCGATATTGCCAAGCGGGCCGGCGCGGATCAGATCGCACTGGCGGTTTCGGGCGTCAACGGTCCGCCAGCCGCAGACCTGGGCGCGCCGGCGGTAAATGCGCCGGCGCCCGAGTCGATCACCCCCGGGGCTGGTCCCGCGCCCGAGCCGGTTGCGCCTGCGGGCGAACCCTGATGTCGTTGACGATCATAGTGGCCGCCGCGGCGATCGCGCTTGCCGTCGTCGTGGTGGCCGCGCTTCTTATCTATCGGCGGGCGTGGGCGCGAACTAAAGATCAGCCTGCCGACAATGACGAAGACCCACTGCTCGGCGGCCAGCGGCGATCGGTCTGGAATGTCTTTCGCTTCATCGAGGGACCCTTCGAGATTTCGATTGCGTTGCATGTCGCGATCATTCTGGCGCTGCTGTGGGGCGTGCATCTGCAGGCCGGGCGCAATCTCATCATGGTCAAACTGCAAGCCGGCGGGGGCGGCGGCACGCAGGAGCTCAAGCAGTTGGACATGCCGGAGATGCCGATGCCGCAGATGCGAATGCCGATCCCGATCGAGCGGCCGGTAGTCGCTTCGCAAAGCTCGGCGACGATCACGAGCGCGAGCCATTATGTGCGCAGCGTCGCCGGCGGGGGGATCGGCGCCGGTCGCGGAGGCGGTATCGGCGCCGGCTATGGGCGTGGCGTCGGCGCCGGCTTCGGCGGGTTTATCGCGGGATTGCGCAAGTCCGGGTTCGAAGTGACGCTGGTGATCGACGGCACCGGCTCGATGTTGCGGGTGATGGCGGACGCCAAGGACAAGATGCGCCAGTTGGTGCTCTCGATCCATCGGCTCGTGCCGGCTGCGCGCATCGGGATAGTTGTGTACGGCGGCCGCGGCGAGCCGATCGAGGTCCAGCCACTGACGGTTTCGCCCGACAAGCTGATCGGGTTTCTTGAGAGCATCAAGGCGCATAACGGCGGCGAATGGCAGGAGGACCTGCTCGGCGCGGTGCGCACTTCGATTGATCGGATGGGCTGGAAGCCGGGCACCCGCAAGGTGATCGTGCTGGTCGGCGACACGCCGCCGTTCAATGAGGACTACGAGCCGGTGCTCGAGGAGATTCGCCGGTTTCGCGCCGAGAACGGCGCCTTCAACACGGTGGATGTGACGCGCGAGGAGCACGAGCGTTTCATCATCGAGTGGTACGCGGCGCAAGGGATCAAACCCCCGCCGGGCGCGATCGAGAATATGCCAAGTTTCTACGCCCAGACACAGGCCGCGTATCAGGCGATGGCGGCGGCGGGCGGCGGGGTCTGGAAAAGCCTGACCAAGGACGAGCACATCAATCAGCAGGTGCTAATCCTGGCCTTTGGCGAACAGTGGCAGACGGAGGTCTCCGCCTTCGGCCGCAATCTCACGTCCTCGCGCGCCGACCCTTAGTTTTCCTTATCGCCGCGCGGTGCGCCGCCCATCAAGTAGATGCCGCCGGCCAGCGAGGTCGAGAGCAGCAGCGCGAAGACCAACCCGCCGATTACCGCGACGGCCAGCGGCTGCTGCACCTTCGCGCCCGCGCCCAGTCCTAAAGCGAGCGGCAGCAGGCCGGCCGCGGTCGCCAGCGTGGTCATCAGAATCGGACGGAAGCGAATCTGCGCCGCTTCGATCAGCGCGGTTCGTCCATCCGGGGCCGTAGAACGCTCGGCATGGTCGAGCAGCAGGATGCCGTTCTTCGCGGTGATACCCGCCACCATGATGATCCCCATGAAGGACGAGATGTTGAGCGTGAGGCCCGTGAGCGTCAGAGCGGCGAAGCTGCCGGCCAGCGAGGCCAGCGCGCTGAGCATAATCGCGACGGCCGGTGTCAGCCGCCCGAATTCCCATAACAGCACCAGAAACATCGCGACGATGGCGGCGAGGAGCACCAGTGTCAGCTGGTGAAACGCTTTCTGTTGCTCGGCGTAAAGGCCGCCGTACTCGAGGGTCACACCGGGCGAAAGTGCGAACCCGGCCAGATTCGCCTTGATGCGCGCGATCGCGGTGCCGAGGTCGGTCTGATCGACCCGCGCGGTGACGTCTACCACCGCGCGCAGCCGTTCGCGATCCAGCTCCGTGCGTTCTCCCTTCCAGACCAGCGTCATCAGGCTGGAGAGCGGCACCAGCCCGCCGTCAGGCGTCCGCATCAGCACCTCGGGAAGCAGGGTGAGGTTCTGACGGAAATCCGCGGGGTAGCGTACGCGCACGCCATAGAGACGGTCGCCCATCGTGATCTCGGTGGCGACGTTACCTTCGATCGCGGTCTTGAGCGTCGCGACGACGTCTGCAGCGTTGAGTCCATAGCGCGCGAGCGCGGTCTGATCAACTACGACGTCCGCCTCGGGATTGCTCAGGACGAGCCCGCTCTTGACGTCCACCAGCCCGGGGATGCCGCGCAGACGCGCCGCGATCGTGCCGGCGGTAGTTTCGATCGTAGCCTGATCGGAGCCGAAGACTTTGATCGCGACCGGTTCGGGTGTGCCGGAAAGATCGCCGATCAAGTCCTGCAGGACCTGCGAAAACTCAATCGTGACGTTGGGCAGCGTCCTCGAGATCCGCCCGCGGACCGCGTCGATCACAGCGTAGATATCGCGAGTGCGAGCCGTCTTGAGCCGCACGGAGATATCGCCGCGGTTCGACTCGGTCAGGAAAAAGCCAAGCTGTGTGCCGGTGCGGCGCGCGAACGCCGCGACCTCGGGAGTAGTTTTCAGCACAGACTCGATTTGCTCAAGCAAATGTTGCGTATCCGCGAGCGTGCTCTGCGCCGGCGTCATGTAATCGAGGATGAAGGCGCCTTCATCTAGCGCCGGCAGATAATCGGTGCCGATCGTCCGGTAAAGCAGGAAAGTCGCGGCAAGCGCGAGCGCGGCGAGGATCGGCGCGAGGATCGGTGCGCGCAAAAAGGGGCGCACGCTCAATAGATAGAGTTTGGTAATCAGTTCCGCGGTGCGGCCGCCCGGACGCGCGGGACGCCGCCAGCGTTCGATCAGCAGTTCGAACGCGGGTGTGAAAAAAAGCGCGAGCAGCAGGGAGATGAAAAGCCCGCTGCCCAAGGTCAGCGCCAGCGCGCGAAAAAACACGCCGGTCACGCCCGAGACAAAGACCAGCGGCGCAAAGACCACGATCACCGTGGCGGTCGAGGCGATCAGCGGCCGCGTCAGTTCGCGCAGTGCGTCGGCGAGGCTCGCGGCGCCGCGGTCGCCGCCGCTATGCGCACGATGGATCGATTCGATCATCACGATCGCGTCGTCGATAAACAGCCCGATACCGGCGGCGAGGCCGCCCAGCGTCATCAGGTTGAAGGTCATGCCGGTCAGTTTCATCACCGCGAAGGTGATCGCGATCGTGCCCGGCACCACGACCGCCGCGACCAGCGCGTTCAGAAAGCTCCAGGTGAACAGGAAAACGATCACCACCGCCAGCGCGAGCCCCAGCACAATGGCGTCGCGGACACTGTTGAAGGATTCGGTCACCAGACCGGCCTGATCGTAGGAGAAGGAGAACTGAACGTCAGGATAGCGGGCGCGGAATTCGTCAATAATTGCGTGCGCCTGCGCGGAAATCTCTACCGTATTGCCTGCGGGCTGCCGCGAGACTCCCACCAGCACCGCGGGACCCTTTTCGTCGGCCGTACGAATATAGTCCTCGACAATCCCGAGTTCGACTTGAGCGACATCGCGCAGAAAAACCGGTTGATGGTTAACCGTCGCGACCGACAGCGCGGCGAGCTGCTCGCGATCGTGCAAGTCGCCGCGCACCACGGTCAGGACGGCACGATGGGCGTCGTCGACACGGCCCGCGGCCTCGATCACATTAGCGCGCGCGAGGCCTGCCGCGACGTCGGCCGCGGTCAGCCCGTGCTGGAGCATCTGCGCCGGATCGAGGCGGACGACGAACTCGCGCTGCTTGGCGCCATCGAGTTCGACGCGATAGACCCCGGCGATCCGATGGAGGCTCGGCGCGAGTTCGTACTGGGCGATATCGGTCAGCTCGGCGAGACCGCGAATGGGAGAACTCAAACTGACGTCGATGATTGGGAAGGTGCCGGTGGTCAGCAGCCGGGTATCAAGGTGCGCGTTCGCCGGCAGAGTTGCGCGGATCTGGGCGACCGCCCCGCTCAGCAATTGAAACGTCGCCACCGCGTCGCTCCCCTCGAGAAAGGTCACGTCGATTTCGCTGCTGCCGCGCGTCGTCGTCGAGCGCACCAGGCTCACCCCGATGACACCATAGGCGGCTTGCTCGAGCGGCTGCGTAACCGTCACCAACATCTGCGTGGCGGGCAGATCGCCGGCGTCGGCCAGGATGATCGCACGATTGAACTGAATCTCGGGAAAGACCGCGCTGGGAATCGTGCGTGCGGCCAGCCCGCCGATCACTGAGGCGACGAGCACCAGAAATAAGACCAAGGCGGGGTTGCTGCGGCTCATGACTGAGGGAGCGCGACCTTCACATGCAAGCCGTCCGACAATGCAAAGCCGCCCGAGGTGATCACCACCTCGCCGGGCGTCAAGCCGCCGAGGATTTGGACCTCGCCCGGCACACGAATCCCGGTCGTCACCGTCGTGCGATGAGCGATGCCGTCGGCGCCCGCGATGAAGACATAGCTGGTGTGGCTCGTGGCGTCGTCGAACAGCGCGGCGACCGGAACGACGATCGCAGCCGCGACGGAGGCCGTCGTCACCGCGACCTCGACCGGCGCGCCGGCCAGCGTAATTCGCGCAGCGCTGCTGAATTCGATTCTGACGGGCGCCGTGGCGCCGGCCGCGGCGAAACTCGGCGAAAAGGCGGCGACGCGGGCGGGATATTGCACTCCGGCCGCCAGCGGCGAGGTGACTCGCGCGGCCATGCCCGGCCGTAGCTTGCCGAGCTCGTCCAGCGGCGCCGCCGCCTCGACATAGACGCTACGCGGATCGATCAGGTCGGCGAGCGGATCCAACTCGGCAACCATCTGGCCATCACTGACCAGCGGCTGGAAGACCACGGCGTCCGTGGGCGCCGTCACGGCGATTGCGGCGGGCGCCCGATTGCGTTTCAGCGCCGCCGCGAAGGCGGGCGCTTCGCTCGGATCGAGGGTACGGGCCACGGCCAGGCCATTTTGCGCGGCCTCGACCTCGCGATTTATCACGCGGGCAACGACCTGGCCGCGGTGCACGGCATCGCCGCTTTTCAGCGCGAAATCGATGATCCGGCCGGCCGTCGGTGCGCGGACCGTCAGATGGCGCTGCGCAGCGGTCGTGCCGAGCAGGTGCAAGCCGGCAGTGAGCGGCATGTGTACAACCCGCGCGCCGCTCACCGCCAGCACGACGTTGGGCGCCGCATCGCCCGTATCATCGCCGCGCGGCTTCGCGCCGTTGCATCCCGCAGCGAGCAGCAGGCCTAGCGCCAGCACCAATTCCACGATGCGCGGTGACGCGCCGCGCGCGGTCATCGCGCATCACCCAGGATCAGCGCCGCTTGCGCGGCCGTTTGCCGCACGGTGAACTCATCGTCGATTCGCGTCAGTCGCAGCGTTTGCGCCTGCTGATAAGCGTCGAGCACTTCGAAAAGAGTGACGGCGCCGCCGCCCAGAAAGCGGGTCCAGTCGAGCGCGAAGGAGTCGTCGACGGTGGTTTGCGCCAGCGCCAGCAGTCGAAGCTGCGCGCGCGCGCCCTGGTACCGCGCGAGCGCATCAGCGAAATCGCGCGTGAGATCGAGCTCGATCTGGCGCACCTGCGCCAGCGCGACGCGCTGCGCGGCCACGGCCTCGTCAATATGGGCCCGCACCAGGCCGCCCTGAAAGATCGGCACGCTGATCGCGCCATCGTAAGAGGCGCCGAGATGATGGCCGAAAGTTTTCGGCGGATTAATACCTTCCCAGCCTGACGTGAGCGCGAGTTTTGCCACGGGCGCGCGCTCGGCCTCAGCGGCAGCGACAGCTAGTTTCGTCGATTCGAGCTGGCGCTCCGCGGCCTGGAAGGTCGGGCTGCGGGCCACATCGCCGGCCGGGGGCGACGGCAGATCCGCGACCGCAGCTACCTGGATGGTCGCCGGGTCCGGCGCACCAATCAACGCGCCGAGCACGATCGCGGCTTGTGCGGCGGACTGGTGCGCGGCGGCCAGCGCAAGTTCAGTCGTGTTGCGCGCGGTGCGCGTCTTCAACACGTCGTTGGCAATGGCGCGGCCGCTCTCCCGCAGATTCTCCACAATGCTGAGATACTGTTCGAGCCGCCGCAGGCTCTCCTCGGTCTGGGCTTCGGCCGTGCGCGCGCGGAGCAGGTCGTAGTACGCGACAGTTGTTGCGTAGATAATTTGTGCGCGCGCAGTATTTACGCCGAGCCTGGTTGCTTGCGCGGCGTAACGCGCGGCCTTCAACAAATCCGCGCGCCGGCCGCCATCGAACACCGTGTAATCGAGCGCGAGTTGGGCGAGGGTCAGCCCGCCGTTGCTGATGGTCTTATCGTAGCCGGGCGCTTGATTGTACTCGCCATTCGCAAAGACCGATGGAAATAGCGGCGCACGCGCCTCGTCGGCTCTGGCGTCGCTGAACTCCGCCTGCGCGCCGGCGATCGCGGCGGCGGGTGCATAGGCGAGCGCGCGGCCAATCGCTTCCTTTAGCGTCAGAGGTTCCGACGCACGCGCGCTGATGCATACAGAGCTGAGCGCCGCCACGATCGCGGCGCCGAAGACGACGGCTGAGGTTCGCATCATCCGCCGATCCTAACGACCGGCAGAGCGGCTCGCTAATTAATAAACGTTAAGCTCGCATTGCCGCGGCGAGCGGGAGCGTGACGACGAACTCGGCGCCCCCGCCCGCGAGGTTTGCCACGCGAATCTCACCGGCGTGAAGCCGCGCGATCTCGCGGCAGAGGCTGAGGCCAAGGCCGTTGCCGGGCTGAGTTGTCGAGGTTCCGCGAAAGAAGCGATCGAAAATGCGCGGCAGGTCTGCCGCGGCAATACCGGGGCCGCTATCGGCAAACCGCAGCGTCGCCACGCCGTCATGGCTCGTCAGGGCTATGGCGACCCAGCCGCCTGGCGGGGCGAACTTGAGCGCATTGTCGAGCAGGTTGACGATCAAGCGGCGCAAGTAATCCGCATTGCCGTTGACGATCAAGGCGGTGCCCAGCGCGCTGCGCAATTCGAGTTGTTTGGCTTCAAGCAGGGGCTCGACCGCGTCGATCACTTCCTGCAGCAGCGTGCAGAGATTCAACGGACTGCGCGCCAGTGCGCCGTCATGATCGAGCCGCGCCAACGTGAGCAGCTCGTCGGCCATCCGGCACAAGGCCACGGTTTCGCGCAGCGAGGCGGCCAGCGCGTCGGCGTACTCAGCAGCGGGGCGCGGATGCGCAAGCGCGACTTCGAGTCCGGCGCGCAGCACGGCCAAGGGCGTGCGCAGCTCGTGGGCGGCGTCGGCAGCGAAGCGGCGTTCGGCCTCGGTGGCGCGCGCGACGCGGGCGAGCAGGGAATTGATCGCGTCGGTCAGGCGCGCGACCTCGTCCTCGACGGCGGCGCGCGCCAGGCGGCTCTGCAGATCGCGCGGCTCGATCCGTCCGAGACCGGCGGCGAGCGCGTTGATCGGTTCGAGCGCGCGGCGCGCCAGCCAACTACCGCCGGCGACGCTAAGCGCGAGGATCAGCGGCAGCGCTACGAGCAGATTGCGCCGCAGCCGCGCGATCGAGGCGCGGATCGGACGCGCATCGACGCCGTCGAGCAGAAGGGCGGGCCGCCCGGCGAGCCGCAACGGCATCGCGGCGAAGCGGTAGACACGGTGGCGCCCGTTGACGATCTGGCGCCGCGCCGGGCTAGGCGCCGCCGGCAGATCCGCGCGTGCGTCGCCAGAATCAGCGAGCACCTGGGTTCCGCATGTCAGCCGGACGCGGCGCGCCGGGCCGAGATCGCGCTCGGCGCTGAGCGCGCGCACGATCGTCGCCGCGGTAGCGCCGTCGTTTTGCTGGATCGTTGCGCTCGCGGTGTCGGCCTCTTCGAGCAGCGCGCTGTCGAGCTGTCCCCACTGTTCACGCGCAAACAGGAGCAGCACGGCGGCGCCGGACAGAATCAGAATGACAGCCAGCACGGCGGCCCAGTAGAGCGTCAGGCGCAGCCGGATCGTCATGACTTTGGCCGCGCGTCAGAAACTACGCCGCCCCCCGACTTTGGCCGCGCGCCGGAGACTTCGCCGCCCCCCGGCGGCGGCCGCATCGAATAGCCGACGCCGCGGATCGTAGCGATCAGCGGCTCATCGCCGTCGATGCCGATTTTACTCCGCAGGCGATTGACGAAGACCTCGATCAGATTGGTGAAATCGTTGTAGCCGGGGCCCCAGACGACCTCGGCAATCATGGCGCGGGTGACGGCCTGGCCCGCATTGCGCATCAGAAGTTCCAGCAGGATGGTCTCTTTGGGCGAGAGGTTGAGTTCGCGCGTTCCGCGTCGGGCGCGACGCTTGACCGGATCGAATTCGAGATCGGCGAAGCGCAGCCGCGGCTGCGGCGCCGCGGTTTGACGCCGGATCAGCGCGCGAATCCGCGCCACCAGCTCGGCAAAGGCGAAGGGCTTGGCCAGGTAGTCGTCCGCGCCCGCGTCCAAGCCGCTGACGCGCTCCTCAAGGCTGCTGCGCGCCGTCAAGATTAGCACGGGAATGGCATTGCCGGCCGCGCGCAGACCGCGCAAAAATTCCAAGCCGTCCTTGCCGGGCAGCCGCAGATCGAGAACGATCGCCGAGAACTCGCCGGTCGCGACCGCGCGTTCAGCCGCTTCCGCACTGCCGGCGCTCATCACAGTGAAACCCGCTTCGCCGAGCCCGCGGCACAGATGATTGAGCAGCCGGACCTCGTCTTCGATGACGAGCAGATGGGCCTCGTTCATCCGCGGGTACGCTTTTGAAAGAAGGTTTTCAACGGGGAATCTTGACGCAGCTCGCAGACTCGCCTGCTCGCTCCACTTCGTTCCGCTAGCGTCTGGCTAGCGCACGTACAGGAAGATGCCCTCGTAAATCAGCGCCGGCTTGTCGCCGCCGACCACCTGGACCTGACTTTCGACCGTGAGCTGCGTGCCTTGCGGCTTGGCCTCGACGCCGAGGATCCGCTGGCGGGCGTGGACGCTGGCGCCGGCCGGGACCGGCGAGATGAAGCGCAGCTTGTTGGCGCCGTAGTTGACGACGTTGCGGTAGCCCGCGACCTTCCAGCCATTGTCTATCTCAAAGGCCGGCAACATGCTCAGGGTCAGGAAGCCGTGCGCGACCGGGCCGCCGAACGGACTCTCGCGTTTGGCGCGCTCGAGATCGATGTGAATCCACTGATGGTCGCCGGTGACGTCGGCGAACTGATTGATTTTCTCCTGCGGGACGGCGATCGGTGCGCTCCACGGACCGAATTCCGTGCTGATTTTCTTGCGCAACTGCTCGACGTCATCGAAGCGAATCGTTTCCATCCGAACCTCCTGGCGGGCTGTAGTGATTGGGTAATTTCAACATGGCGCGTGGCCGGCGGTAAAGAAGGGGCGCGTCTTCTGAGCGCGCGCGGAAATTACAAAAGCCCTCGGACGATGCCGAAGAAAAAACCTAGCCGCGAATTTAAGAATCCTGACGCAGCGCGCGCAGACTCCGCTGGCCCCGGTGCTCGCTCCGCGCGGTAGTGCTCCGCTAGCGTTACGCACTCGCGGCGAGGTCTAAGAGGCTGATGGCGGCGCGGCTAATCCAGCGCCTTCAACTCGGCGGCGCGCTTCTGCATATAGCCGTCCTCGACCGCGCCGTACAAGTCGACCGCATAGCGGTCAACGTCCTCGAAGAGATCGAGGTGCAGCGAGCGATAATTGACCGCCTCGATGACACCCTTGCCCGCATCGGTTGGGATCGAGACGTACCAAGGCACGAAATAGGGCAAGGGCCACATCGCCTGATCGCCAGCGGAGCCGATCGCATCGCGAACCGTGAAGGGTCCGAGGAAGGGTAATACCAGGTATGGCCCGGGGCTGATCCCGTAATGACCGAAGGTCAGGCCCAGATCGTTCGGGTTAGGTTTGATGCCAAACCAGCGGTCGGCCGGGTCAAATACTCCGGCGATGCCCAGAGTGGTGTTAATGCCAAAGCGCAGGAGCTCGTCGCCGGCCTGAGGAAAGCGGAGCTGGAAGAGGTTATTGGCGACGCGCGGAATGAAATTGACGTTGTTGAAGAAACGACCCACGCTTTCGCGCACGATCACCGGGGCCACCGCGGCATAACCCTTGGCCACCGGATGGAGGACGTAGTGATCCAGCTTGAGGTTGAACGAGAACATTTTCTCGTTAAACGGCGCCCATGGGTCGCTGTAAACCTGGGTGCTCTCGCCGGGCGGATGCGGCGGTTCCTGATCCTCCGCGAGCGCGGACTGCCGAGCGAAACCGAGAACCATCGCCAGCGCGGCCATCGCCGCAAAACTTCGCTTCACTTCCACTCTTTCCCCTAACCTCCGCGCTAAGCCAGGCGCAATCATAGCGCGCAAAACTTGAGTGTCATCGAAAAAACGTGCGACGGCCGTGCGCCCGGATTACCCGCTCTTCGTCTGATTGAGTTGCTGCTGCTTGGCCTTCAGATCGGCGAGCAGCTTATCGAAGCCATTTTCGTTGATCACGCGATTAAACTGCGTCCGATAGTTGGCGATGATGCTGATGTCATCGACGGTGACATCGTAGACTTTCCATTGTCCGTCTTTTTGTTCGACCAGATAATTTACCGGCACGGGAGCCTTACCCCCCGGCTGGACGATCTGGGAGAAAACCTGAAAATAGCCGTTACCGAGCGAGGTCTGTTTGATAAAATTGACCTGCTGACCGTGGTAGTCGCCGATTTTGCTCCCGTAGGCGGCTTCAATAAAACCGGTGAAAGTTTGCGTGAAGTCGGCGCGCTGGGCAGGATTCAGCGACTTCCAGTGATAGCCGAGCGCCGAGCGCGACATCGCGGCGAAGTCGAACGAAGGTGCGATCAGGTCGCGCAGTTGACTGGCGCGCGTGGCCTGAGGGGTCGCTTGGTCGGCCAAAATCTTGACCGCCTGGTTGACCATCGATTGCACGGCGCTCATGGCGCTGTCGTCGGCGCGCGCAACCGCGCCAGGCGCACTGATCATGGTCAGTACGCCAACGAAGAGGGACGCAAAGACTATGCGGCTTTTGTCTGAAACACCAAACTTCATCACAATCTATTTACTACCCTTCTGCTGACTGCAATCGCAGTTCGCGGCATTTGCGGTCGGGTCAATAGACACACCCGACCCGCTACCTGCCGCAGTTTTAGTATTGTTACCAGCCGGCGACGAACCCGAGCCTGTACCGTTAATCAACTGGCCGATCGCATCTTCCAGGACAAATGCTGACTGAGTATGGCGGATTGTTTCGCCATTAGCCATGGTTTGATCACTTGGGCCGAGCGCAATTGCGATATATTTGTCGCCGATAATTCCGCTGGTCTTTATCGAGGCAATCGCATCGTCATCGATCGCGATACCCTGCTTGATCCGCATCGCAACATGGGCGCGGTTGTCATGAAGTCCGATCGCCGTAACCTTGCCGATGTCGACGCCCGCGAGTTGCACCTGGTCACCGGCCTTGAGGCCCGAAATATTGTCGAAGTTCGCGAAGAGCGTGTAGGTCGGGCCGGCGAACAGTTCGATCCGTCCGAGGCTCATCGAGAGGATGGCGAGGGCGGCAATGCCGACGAGGGCAAAGATGCCAACGATCAACTGAGTGGTGCGGCTGGCGTACATACCGGTTAGCGGCCCGGCGTCGCAATTACCTGCGACAGGGGTCGTTCCTCCTCGCCCGAGGCCTTGCCGGCCAGGAACTTCTGGAAGTTTTCATCCTTTGATACGGTGATCTCGGCAGCCGGACCGTTGAGCGCGATGCGGCCCGCGTGCATATAAGCCACGCGATCGGAAATCTCAAACACCTGCGGTACATCGTGGCTCACCATCACCGCGGTGAGTTTGAATTTGCGCTGGGTTTCGCGCACCAGTTCATGAATCGAGTAGGTGCGGGTCGGGTCGAGGCCGGTGGTCGGTTCGTCGAGCATCAGAATTCGCGGCCGATGAACCAGCGCGCGCGCCAGCGCCGCTCGCTTCTGCATCCCGCCGCTCATCTCGGAAGGAAACTTATGCTCCATCCCTTCGAGTCCGACCTGGGCGATAATCTCATGGACGCGCGCCGCGATCTCGTCGCGGCTCAGATGCGTTTTCTCGACGAGCGGAAAGGCCACGTTATCGAAGACGCTCATCGAATCGAACAGCGCGCCAGCCTGAAACAGCATGCCGAATTTCTCGCGCACCGCGTCGGCAACTCGCGTGCCGGCGCGCGTCACGTCGGTGTTATCGATCGTGATGCTGCCCGAGTCGGGCCGCAACAGGAGATTAAGATGCTTCAGCAGGACAGTCTTACCGCAGCCGCTGGGCCCCACGATCGTCGTAATCTGGCCGCTGGGGCAGTCGAGATTGACGCCATCGAGCACCTGCTGAGCGCCGAAGCGGCGGCGCAGGTTGCGGACGACGATCGCCGCTGTGTTACCATTGTGATCCATTCAGGCTGATCTATTCAGGTCGGTTCAACTGTTTACAGCATTATCGCGGTCAAAAAATAGTCCCAGGCGAGGACCAGTACGCTTGACAGGACGACCGCCTCCGTGGTGGCGCGGCTGACGCCGGTCGCCATGCGGGCGGCGAAATAGCCCTTGTAGCAGCAGACCCACATCACGACGAGGCCGAAGACCAAGGCTTTGACGAGGCCGGTCAGGATGTCGTGCCAGCCCAAATTGTGGGCGATGCCGTTGAAGAACGGGCCGCTCGGGGCGCCCAGGAAAATGACCCCGACCAGCCATCCGCCCCAGATACCAATCACATCGAAGATCACCGTAAGCAAGGGAAAGCTAAGCACCCCCGCGAGTACCCGCGGCGAGACCAGATATTGGATCGGATTGATCGCCATGACAGTCAGCGCATCGATCTGCTCAGTCGCTTGCATCGCGCCGATTTCGGCCGCCATCGCGGAGCCGGCGCGCGCCGCGATCATCAAGGCGGCCAGCACTGGTCCGAGTTCGCGGACCAGCACCAGCGCGACGACGGTGCCCAGGGCGCCCTCCGAGCCGAAGCGGCGCAGCGTGTTATAGCCTTGCAGGCCCAAGACCATGCCGGTGAACAGGCCGATCAGCGCAACGAGAAAGAACGAGTCCGCGCCGATTGCGCGAATCTGCCGGATCAACAATCGCGGCTTGTAGGGCGGCACGATTATGTGGGCGAGCGCGGCGCCAAGGAAGAGCACAAAGAGTCCCAGGCGCGAGACCCCGTCGAGGATTGCGGCGCCAAGCCGCTGGATTCGTTGAAGCATAGTGTCTGCAGCCCGCGCCGAGTGGTCAGCCGTGGAGCAGGCCCAAGCGGTCAAGGTTGCGAAAAGTATGGGTCATGGTGGGCGTTCGCGCGAACTCAATTAAGTCGGCGGGAAGGTCGAGGTCAAGCGCCGGACGGGAGATTCGCACGACCTGACAGGAAATCGCGCGCTCACGGCAGTCCTCGCGATGACGCACCAGGCTGAGCCGCCCGAACTGGGTGGCAATGACGTCGGGCGGCGTCCGCACTATCATGTTGGTGCCCGAGCAGTCGCGCGACGGAATCAGCACGACTTGTGCAGCGGGATCAACGGTGAGAGCGGTATCGATGTCGGCGCCGGTCGTCAATGGAATATCCGATAGGACGGTGCAGATCGTGGTTGCGCCGGCGTCCCTCAATGCCGTCGTCGCTATCCGCACCGCGACGTTGAGTCCGCGCGGGAATTCCTCGTCGACCACGAGCGTTCCGGCCGCTCGCGCATAACCAATCAAGCGGATATCCGAGGTCACAACCGCGACACGGTCAGCCAGCCGCGCGCTCAGCGCCGCGGCGAGAACGTCGCGGAACATCGCCTCGGCGAGCGTCGCCCGCTCGAGGTTCGAGGGTAAGGCCGGCGCCAGCCGCGATTTCGCGAGCGCCAGTTGTTTGGCTGCGACAAGAACAACCCGCACGCTGCCTCTTATAACGCACCGTGCCGGTCGCGCCAACCGTAAACGCGCGGCGTTTCTTTGACACTCGTGATGTTCATGGCACGATATGAGTGCGAGCGCTCGCCGCGCAAACTGGAAGGCGGGGCTCGAGCACCGTCGGGATAATCGGAGCCACTACCATGCGAATCGAGCGGAATCTGCTGCCAGGCGTCGCAATGCGGATAATATTTGTTGCGTTTTTATTCTTCATAGTCAGCGGATGCGCGCATAAGACGGTCGATGACTATCTGCACGACGGTGATCAGGCAATGGCTAATGGGCAAGTGGCTAATGCTGAAACTGACTATCAATCGGCGATAAACGCCGCGCCGCAGGATGCGCGGCCTCATCTGGCGCTCGGAAACCTTTACGCCTTCGAGCATAAGCTCGGTCAGGCCCAACCTGAATACATGAAGGCGCTGGAGCTCGATCCCAAAAACGCGGCGGCCCACGCCGGTTTGGGCGACGCTTACGCAGACGAGCAGACCAGTCTGGCGGAGGCGCAGTATCGCGCCGCGGTCGCGCTCGATCCGGCAGCCGTGAGTTATCGCCTCAAGCTGGGCGCGCTCCTGC
The DNA here is from genome assembly GCA_035308025.1 of Candidatus Binataceae bacterium. NCBI lineage: Bacteria > Candidatus Binatota > Binatia (SeqCode) > Binatales (SeqCode) > Binataceae (SeqCode) > Binataceae bacterium (SeqCode). The sequence continues at coordinate 55,959 of DATGHL010000029.1, read as the reverse complement.
AGAGGCGCAACAAGCCTAGAGAGGCCGAAGCCCAGTTCCTGACTGCAATCGGTCTCGAGCCGAAAAATGCTCATGCCCATCTGGCTCTCGGCAACCTGCTCAGCGCCGATACTAGTCGTCAGGACGAGGCGCAGGCCGAGTATGCGCAGGTTAAGGCGCTCGATCCGAGCCTGATGACCGCGGCGCCGGTGGTAACGGCGCCGCCGACGGTTCCGACTCCTGCGACGACCGGTACGGTCGCATCAACGCCGCCGCCAAAACTGCGCCCTCTCAACCGGAAATTCCTGCTGACTCACGATTCACCGGTCTACCAGGCGCCGGACAGCAGCGCGCAAGTGGTTGCCCAAGTCCATCATCGCAAGCTGGTTCACGTAACCGGCATCGCGGGCGGCTGGCTGCGGATTCAGTTGAGGAGCGGCATAGTAGGATACATTCCGGCGACTGCGGCCGAGTAGCCGATAGCCGGCATTGCACGGCTTAGTCTTCGACAATCCTGATCGAATCGCCGACCGCGGTAAGGCTGCGCGATGCTGCGCCGGGCGCCAGCTCGAGCGCCTGGCGCGCCGCGAAAACGATTGGCGAAAGACGCCACGGCTTGAGCTCGCGGCTGATCCGCACGACGCGACCGGCGCGGTCGAGGAACACGATATCGATCGCGAAGCGCATGAAGAACATGTGCATCAGCATAAAGGGTTCGAAGCGGCTGCGGACGAAGAGCAGTCCCTCGTCCGGTGCGATACTTATCCGCCCTAGCAAGCCGCGGGCGCGGCCGCCAGTTCCGTCGGCGACGTCGAGCCGCGCGCAGAGGACGGTGCCTCGGGTCTGATTGACTGCCCGCATCATCCGGATAGTCGCTCCTGGCGCTCCCCGATTTTTCGCCGCGGGGGTAAATCAATCAAGCGGGTTGAATCAGGACAATTGGATCGGGCTGTCTCCCAAACCCATCGTTGTAATAGAATCGCGTAATGGGTTACGTCCCACTTTTCTTCGACGTCACTGCGCAGCCCTGCGTCGTGATCGGTGGCGATAGTTTGGCCGAGCATCGCGTACGGACGCTGCTCGAGGCCGCGGCCGATGTAACGGTGATCAGCGCCGAGGTGACCGCGGGACTGACGAGCCTCGCGGCGAACCAGCAGATCCGCCATCGCCGGCGCGCGTTCACGTCGGGCGATCTGCGCGGTTTCGTGCTCGCCTGGTGCTACGAAACGGATTTCGACCTGGGGCGCGCTATAGCGCTCGAAGCCCGAGCTCTGAGCATCCCGCTGAATGTTGCCGATCGTACCGCACTGTGCACTTTTATTGCGCCTGCCGTAGTCAAGCGCGGCGCGTTGCAGATCGCGATTTCGACCGGCGGGGCGAGTCCGGCTTTGGCCAAGATGCTGCGCCAGGAGCTCGAGCAGTCTTTCGGCGTGGAATACGCGACGCTGCTGACAATCCTGGCTCAGACCCGCGCCCGACTCCGCGAATGCGAACCGGACTTAGCCCGACGAGCGCAGCTCTCGAACACCCTCGTGCGGGAATTGCGCAACGCGATCACGCGGGGCGACTATGCCGCGCTGGACGATATCCTGATGCGCCATCTTGGGGCCACCCTCGCCGGCCTCGGCCTTGATGCGAGGTTGTCCGATCCGCTGCACTATCAAGTTACGCCGGCCGTCGAAGCCAAATGAATCCTCTCGTGCTCCTGCCGGCGCTGATCTGTTACCTGGCGGCGGCCACCGGTTTTATTCTCGATCGTGAGGGGCGCGATCGCCGATGGACACGGATCGCGCTCGGCGCCTTTGCGGTCGGGATCGTGGCGCAGGCGGCAGTGCTGATCGGGAGCGCGACGGAAGCCGGCAATATGCCGGTCACCAACCTGGTGCAATCGATTGATTTTCTATCGTGGCTGACCGCGCTTGCCGGTTTGATCCTGATCCTGCGGTTTCGGATGGCGGTGATTGGCGCTTTCGTCGCGCCACTAGTGCTGGTCGCGACGACGATCGCCGTCGCGACGATGAGCCGGCAGAACCTGCGCATTCCTGCAGCGCTGCGCAGCGCCTGGCTGCCGATTCACGTGACGCTCGCCTTCGCCGGCTTCGCCCTCTTTCTGCTAGCCGCCAGCGTGAGCCTGGTTTACCTCATCTTCGAGCATCGGCTGAAGGCCAAACGGCCATTGGCGCCGGACGACGAGCGCGCGCCAAGCCTCGAAAAGCTCGACCGCGTTAATTACCGTCTGCTGATTTGGGGCTTTCTGATGCTCAGCTTGGCGATCGTGACCGGCGCCATCTGGGCCGACTCCACCTGGGGCCATTTTTGGTCATGGGAGCCGCAGGAGTCGTGGTCGCTGGTGATCTGGTTGATGTATGCGGCGTTGCTCGAATCGCGGCTGACCGCTGGATGGCGTGGGCGGCGTGTCGCGGCCTTGACCATTGTGGTTTTCACCCTGTTGATTGGGTCGTTCGTCGGGATACAGCTTGTGACTCCGGGCAAGCACGGCGGGAGCTTCGGCTAGGATGGGCCGGGCAATCTTCGTGGTCGGCGTCAACCATCGCACGGCCGCGGTCGCGGTGCGCGAACGCCTCGCCTATGCCGACGCTGAGATCGTGCCGGCGCTGGGGCGTTTACGCGAGCAGCTCCCGCCGATCGCTGAAGCGGCCCTGCTCTCGACCTGCAACCGCGTCGAACTGATCGCGCTCGCCCACGGCGAGCCGCCGAGCGCCGGGCAAATCGCCGCATTCCTCGCCGCCGATCGCGGCCTTGCCGCCGAGCGCTTCGCGCCGATGCTCTATCACTTCACTGGCCGCGACGCCGTCCGCCATCTGTTCCGCGTCAGCGCCAGCCTCGATTCGATGGTGGTCGGGGAGCCGCAGATTCTCGGCCAACTCAAAGCGGTCTACGCCGAAGCGGTGGCCGCGGGCGCCACCGGCCTGGTGCTCCATCGCGCGTTCCATCGCGCCTTTGCGGTCGGCAAGCAGGTCCGCAAGGCAACGCTGATCGGGCACGGCGCGGTCTCAGTCAGCTCGGCCGCGGTCACGCTCGCGGCGAAGATTTTTGATAGCCTGCGCGACAAGACCGTGATGCTGATCGGGGCCGGGCGGGTCGCCGAACTGGCCGCGCGCAACCTGCGGCGCGCGGGGATCAAGTCGCTGCTCATCACGAGCCGCACCTTTGAGCACGCGGCGGCCCTGGCCGGCGAGCTCGGCGGCACCGCCGTCCCCTTTGACGAGTTCAAGTCGTGGCTCAAGCTCGCGGATATTGTGATTGCTTCACTGGCGGTGGCCAACCCGGTGCTGGAACGATCCGAGGTGGAGGCGATCATCAAGGAGCGCCGCTATCGTCCGATGTTCCTGATCGATCTGGGCGTGCCGCGTAATTTTGATGAACGGATCAATCTGCTCGCCGACGTTTATCTCTACGATATCGACGATTTGGGCGCGGTCGCCGCGCGCTCGCTCGAGGACCGCGCACGAGAGGCGGAAAAGGCGGCAGAACTGGTCGAGCTCGAAGCCGACGCCTTCATGCGCTGGCTCGGCGCGCTCGAACTGGTGCCCGCGATCAAGCAGATCAGGTCGAGTATCGAGCAGTTGCGCGACGACGAACTCGAGCGCAATGAGGGTTGGCTCGCGGCGCTGCCGGCCGGCGAGCGCGAGCGCGTCGAAGCGATGACGCGCGGGCTGGTCAACAAGCTGCTCCATCGCGTGCTCTCGGCGTTGCGCGACGAAAGCGCGGGCGCCGCGGCGCAGTTGCATGCCGCAGAACTCGCGCGCCGCCTGCTCTGTCAGCAGGCCGAATCGAGCGCGATCGCGAGTGAGATTGCCGACGACAAGAGTGAGGATTCATGACGCCACTGCGCATCGGCTCGCGGCCCAGTTCGCTGGCTCTGGCGCAGGCCGCGATTGTCCAGCATCAGCTCGAAGCTCTACTGCCCGGCCTTGCGGTCGAAGTGGTGCAGATCAGCACCAGCGGCGACCGGATGGCGACTGCATCGCTCGCGCAGGTCGGCGGCAAGGGGCTCTTCATTCGTGAACTCGAGCAAGCGCTGAGCGCAAAGACGATCGATCTCGCTGTGCATTCGATGAAAGATCTGCCCGCGGTGCTGGCCCCGGCCTATCGGATCGCTGCGGTGCCTGCGCGCGGGGATCCGCGAGACGCTTTGCTCACGCGTGACGGCATGGGATGGGACGCGCTCGCGCCGGGCGCGCGCCTCGGCACGGCGTCGGCGCGCCGGCGGCTCGAGGCGCTGCGGCTGCGTCCTAACCTGGAGATCCTCCCTCTGCGCGGTAACGTCGATACACGGCTGCGCCGATTAGCGGCTGGCGACTTCGACGCGATTATCCTCGCGATGGCCGGGCTTAAGCGACTGAACCGGATCGATGGTGTCAGCGCCGTCGAGCTCGACGAAAGGGACTTCGTGCCGTCCGCAGGCCAGGGCGCGCTCGCGATCGAAAGCCTCGCGGAGTTCGGCGCTGGCGGATCGAACGGGATTGGGCAGGCGATCGCCTACCTGAACGATCCTTGCGCCGCGGCCGAAGTCGCCGCCGAACGCGCTTTTCTGGCTAAGATCGGCGCGTCATGCGTCTCGCCGGTCGGCGTCAAAGGCACGCTAACCGGCGATCACCTCGCGCTCCGCGCGCTGCTTTTCAGCCTCGACGGCGCGCATAGTCTCTCCGGCGAAAGCGAGCAACGACGCGCCGCCGATCCTGCAGCCCTCGGCGAGGAGCTCGGCGCCCGCCTGCTCGCGCGCGGGGCCGGCGCGCTGATACAGGGCTCGACGTGAGAGCGCCGCAGCCGCTGCGCTGACGAATTTTTCTTCGGCACTATGCTGCGCTGCACGAAAGTCAAGGATGGAACGTCCTGACAGTTGCGTTGACGCGACTTTGAGAATGATTAAGCATTGATTGTCCCCTCGCATCGCGGCGAGGCCGAAGAGTAAAAGCTTGAACGCTGCGTTACCACTGCTCGAAAAAGTTTCACGCGCGACCGTGGGTATTCATGTGCAGGTCCCGCATACCCATCCATCGGTCGCGATCGGATTGGGGACTGATCGGCGCGGCACTGGCGCTCTGGTCAGCGCCGACGGCCTGATCATCACAGTCAATTACATGATCATGGGCGCGCAGGACGTCATCGTGACCTTCGCGAATGGCGAGCAGGCGCCCGGCCGCGTCATCGCGCGCGACTTCACCACCAGCCTGGGCCTGGTGAAAATCGACGGCACCCGCCTGCCCCATCTGGAAGTGGTGTCGTCGCAGCTCGCGGCGCTAGGCGATGAGATCCTGATCGTTTCGAGCATCGGCGGCGAGAAACGCTGCGCCGACGTCGGTCACATCACCTATCTGGGACCCTTTGACGCGGCTTGGGAATTCGTGCTCGAACGCTGCGTCTGCGTGACTGCGTCGGCGCTCAATATCGGACTGAGCGGCGGCCCGATCGTGAACACCAAGGGCCAGTTGCTCGCGGTCTGCTATCTGAATTTCGCCGAGTTGGTCCGGCCAATCCTGGGCATCCCGGGCGAATGCTTTCTTTCGGGCCGCGACGAGCTGGTGCGCCATGGCCATCGGGTCAGCACGCCACAGCGGTTATGGCTGGGGGTGCTTTCCTACACGCTGCGCGAGCACGTCGTGATCGCGGGCGTGATGCCGGGCAGCCCGGGCGAAAAAGCAGGGTTGCGGCAGGGTGACCTGGTATTGAGCGCCGACGGGAGCGAGATTCGCGAGCGCAAGGCGCTGTACGAGGCGATCAATCGCCATCGCCCCGGCGAGAGCGTCGTGCTGAAGATCATGCGCGACAACCAGGTGCGGGATTTTGCGATCGCGGCGATCGTCGTGGACGATTATCTCGGCTAGCGTTTTTCGACCGCTCGGGCAGCGTCAGCGTGACCTTTTCCCGAGTTGGCGGCGCGATCGGGGTTCAGAGCTAGCGCGAAATCGTTACATACCGTCCTGAATCGCGACATCTCCGCCTAACAAGTGAAAGCGTGGACAACTGCGGACCGGCATCGGCCTTGCTTGTATGCCATACTAGAGTTGTCGGACGCTATGAACCTCAGCATCAAGCGTAACAGGCACGAACCTGAAGCCGGTGAACTAACTAACGCTGAACGTGAAATTTTGCACGGCAGCGAGTCCGGACCCCTCGAACCTCACGATCCCGACATACCGCCGCAAGTGGTGGCGGCGCGCAAAAGCGCCGCACTCGAGTTCGAGTGGTCGATCACACTGGTGAGCACGGGCGCGGTCATCATCGTGCTCTTTCAGGTAACTTCGCTACTGCTCGCGCTGTACTGGAGTGCTCCGCTAACGCCAGTGGTCTGGCTGCTGCACGGTTTTTGTATCGCGAGTGGCGCAGCAGGTTTTGCGGGTCTGCACGCGAAGCGCGGCTGGGTCGAACGGTTTTGGCCGTTGATCGCGTTTGCGATGTGCACGACTGTCGTCCTCGGCATGACTGCGCTCGCGCTGGTCTCGGGTCAGTCGTTAGAACTTTATCTGGGGCTGCTGCTCTTCGCGATCGGCAGCGGGGCGCTGGTGCCGTGGCGGGCGCGCTGGCAACTAATGTTCAGCGGCGTGATCCTCGCAAGTTATCTCATTGGCTCGCGCGACGGCGCAGACTATCCCGGCACGATCAGATGGCTCAGCCTGATTAGTGCGGTCGCGTTGGGGCAGTGTGCGACGGTGATCGGCGAGCGCTTCCGCGCCGCCCAGCGCCGTCAGGTCCTGCGTCTGCAGATGAGCGAGGCGCGGCTGCATCAGGAGATTTCCGAGCATCGCGCGACCGAGATCAGCCTTCGGGAAAAAGAGGCTACGCTGCGGTGCTTGTTCGATTCGGTTGACGAGGGGATTTCGATCCGGCGGCTGAGCGACGGCGTGTTCCTCGAAGCCAATCCTGCGTGCACGATGTTTGGCCTGAAGCCCGCCGAGCTGCTGGGCCAATCGGCTCATGTGCTCGACCTGTGGAGGAATTATACGGATCGCGACGAGAACCTCGAACGCTTCCGCCGCGGCGAGCCGATGCACAACGTCGAACTCGATTATCGGCTGCCTGACGGGCGCGTGCTGCAGACCCTGTCCTCAAGCTCGGTGGTGGAAATCAACGGGGAGCGATGCGCGATTTTCGTCGCGCACGACATCACCGGGCTCAAGCAAACCGAACGCGATCTGATTGCCGCGCGCGAGGAGGCGCTGGCGGCTTCGCGCGCGAAGTCCGAGTTCCTGTCGAGCATGTCGCACGAAATCCGCACGCCGATGAACGCGATTCTCGGCATGGCGGAGCTCCTGGCGGAGACCCCGCTGGACGGCCAACAGCAGAAATTCCTCGAGGTCATGCGCAATAACGGCAACGCGCTGTTGACCCTGATCAACGACATCCTCGATCTGGCCAAGGTGGAAAGCGGGCGGCTCAGCCTGGAGCAGATGAGTTTTGAGCCCGAGCAGGTGCTCGACAAAATCGGCGAGACGCTAGCGGTGCGCGCGCACGCCAAAGGGCTCGAATTGACGCTGCGGATCGCGCCGGACCTGCCGACCCATCTGATTGGCGATCCGCTGCGGCTGCGGCAGGTGCTGGTCAATCTGATCGGCAATGCGATCAAGTTCACCGAGCGCGGCGAAATCAACGTGACGCTCGAAAACGCCGATCGGCGGGGCGCGCTCCATTTTGCCGTGCGCGACACCGGTATCGGAATCGCTGCAGACAAGGTGCCGACGCTGTTCGCCAACTTCGCGCAGGCGGATTCTTCGACCGCGCGGCGTTATGGCGGCAGCGGACTCGGTCTCGCGATCGTCAAGCGGCTGGTCGAACTGATGGGCGGGCAGGTGTGGGTCGAGAGCGCCGTCGGCGCGGGCAGCACGTTTCACTTCATTGCACAATTCGAGGTCTCGCAAGCCCGTCCGCCCACCGCTGTGCGCGATCCGCGATTGGTGGGTCTGCGGACCATCATCGTTGACGATAATGAAGCCAATCGGATGCTCTTACGCGAGATGCTCTTTGCGCGCGGCGCCTTAATCGGAGAGGCGGCGAGCGGCGCGGCGGCGCTCGAAGATATCGCTGCGGCGCGGCGCAACGGCCGTCCTTACCAACTGGTCCTGCTCGACTGCCGGATGCCTGGAATGGACGGCTTTGCGGTGGCGCGGGAACTCAAGCGGCGGCACGACGGTGAGATGACGGTGCTGATGCTGACCTCGGACGACCTCGCGCTGCAAGTGGAAAGCGCCCGCGCGCTCGGGCTCAATGCCTACCTGGTTAAGCCGGTGCGGCGCGCGGAGCTCTTCGACGCTATCGCGCAGGCGATGGACAACCAAGCCGCACCTGCCTATCGCCGCGGCGCGGCCACGGCCATCGCGGCGCCCGCGGTGCAGCCGCATTGGCGCGTCCTGTTGGTCGAGGACTCGCCCGATAATCGGCTGCTGATTCGCGCCTATCTCAGACATCAGCCGCATCTGATCGATGAGGCGGAAGATGGCGAGGTCGGCGTCCGCAAATTTGCGCAAGGCGCATACGACATTGTGTTGATGGACCTGCAGATGCCGGTGGTCGATGGCTTCGAGGCGATGCGCCGGATACGCGCGTTCGAGCAGGCGCAGGGCGCGGCGCGGACGCCGATTATCGCGCTCACGGCCTCAGCCCTCAATGACGACGTCCGCCGCTGTATCGAAGCTGGGGCCGACACCCATGTCGCCAAGCCGGTCAGGAAAGCGGTATTGCTTGAGGCAATCCGCGGCGCGATCGGCCATCATGGCGCCGAGACCACCACTTCGATCGTTGCCGCGGGCTAGGCGCCCGGCCATACGAATGCGAGTGCGCTCGCGCGCCCTCCGAGCTGGAAACGGCTGATTAGCGAGCCCTCATTCGATGCCGTAGCGGCGGCGCTTGCGCCACAACGTGGTGACATTGATGCCGAGCGTGGCCGCGGCTTCTTCGAGTGTGGCGCTTTGCGCGAGCACCCTCGCGATGTGCTGGCGCTCAAGGTCTTCGAGGCTGTTGGTTGACGCCGCGGCCGCGGGCGGCTCTGTAGTGGCGCGGAAAAGCGCGTCGGGCAGGTCGTCACTTCCGATCGTGTCGCTGCGACAGAGCACGGCTGCCCGCTCGAGCGCGTTGCGCAGCTCGCGGATATTGCCCGGCCAACTGTAATTCCGGATCGCTTCTACCGCAGCGTCGGTCAGGCTCATCGGCGCGCGGCGATTGCGCAGGCTCGCAGCCCGCAGGATCCACTCCGCCAGCGCGATGATGTCTTCGCGGCGCTCGCGCAGGCGCGGCACGCGCAGCGCGATGACGTTAAGGCGGTAGAAGAGATCCTCGCGGAAGCGATGCGCCGCGAGCTCGGCTTCGAGGTCGCGGTTTGACGCCGCGACAATGCGCGCGTCGACGCGCAGCGTGCGCTCGCCGCCGACCCGTTCAAAATTCTGATCCTGCAAGAAGCGCAAAAACTTGCTCTGCAGGACCGCCGGCAAATCGGCGATTTCGTCGAGGAAGACCGTGCCGCCGTCCGCCGCTTCGAGCCGTCCGGGCTTGTCCTTCATCGCGCCGGTGAAGGCGCCGCGCATATGGCCGAAGAGCTCGCTCTCGAGGAGTTGCTCCGAGAGAGTCGTGCAGGTGACGACGACGAACGGATGCGTGCGCCGCGCGCTCCAGTCGTGAATCTGGCGCGCCAGCACGTTCTTGCCGGTGCCGCTGTCGCCGGTCAGGAGGATGGTGGCGTCGCTCGCCGCGGCCTGCCGCGCAGTTTGCAGCAATTCGATCATCGCCGGGCTGTGCGACTTGAGCAACGGCAACTCCTCGAGCGCGCCGCGCAGGCGGCGGTTTTCCTCGCGCAGCCCGCGCAACTCGAGCGCGCGCTCGACCACGTGCTGCACCTGATCCAGCGAGAACGGCTTGGTCAAATAATCGAAGGCACCGGCCTTCATCGCGGTCACCGCATTTTCGACGGTGCCATACGCCGTCATCAGAATCACCGAGGTCTCCGGCGCCTGGCGCTTGATCTGCTGGAGCAGCTCGAGCCCGTTGAGCTCGGCCATGCGATAGTCGGTCAGGACGACATCGAAGGGCGGCCCGTTGGCCAAAAGCTGTACAGCGCGCTCGCCGCTTTCGGCCCCCTGAACTTCGTGCCCGCAGCCGGCGAAGAAGGTGACCAGGCGGGCGCGGATAGTCTTTTCATCATCCACGATCAGGAGGGTTGCCATGCCGCCTCCGACCCTGCGGGCAGCTCGACGGTAAAGCAGGCGCCGTTACCCAACTCACTATCGACGAAGATGCGGCCGCCATGGGCCTCGACGATCTCCTTGGCGATCGCCAGGCCGAGTCCGGCGGCGCCGGGCGCCACGCCATTGACGTTCCATTGGGCGAAGCGCTCGAAGAGATGCGCGCGCACCTCGGCGGCGATCCCGGGGCCACTATCGCGCACTTGCAATTGCACCACCTGCGCCAGCGAGCGTGAGGATACCGCGATCGTGCCGCCTGCGGGCGTGTAGCGCAGCGCATTGGCGACCAGGTTCGAGATCACCCATGACAGTTTAACCGGATCGGCGCGAATCGGCGGCGTCGAGCGATCGAAGTCGGTTTCGAAGCGGAGCGGCTTCTGTTCGGCCTGCAGCGTAAAAGTCCGCGTCACGGCCTCGAGCAACTGCGTGAGATCAATTTCAGCACTTTGCAGCGTGATTGCTGCGCCGGCGCCGCGCGCGAGGTCGAGCAGCTCGTTGGCCATCGTGCTCATGCGCGCGATATCCTGACGGATTGTCCCCACCATCTCGCGCTGTTCCGCGTTCAACCCGTTACTGCGTTCGAGCAGTTCTGCTGACAACGCGAGCGACGTCAGCGGGGTCTTGAGCTCGTGCGAAAGCGTCGCGACGAGGTTGGTGCGTGCGCGGTCCTTGTCGCGCAGGTAGGTGATGTCCTGGAGAATCAGAATCGTGCCGAACGACTGGCCGCCTTCCTGACGCAACGGCACCGGTTTCAAAACGTAGGTGTGATTGCGTCCGCGCACGTGCAGGTCGACTTCGACCCGTGGCACCTCCGCGGCCTGCCGCGCCATCCCGCGCAGCGCCGCGCGCACGCGCAGGTAATGCGGATGATTGCTGTTGAGATCGTCGAACTGGCTGCCCAGGGCCTCGTCGCGCCCGACCCCGAGGATGATGCCGCCGATCTCATTGATGTGCGTGACGATGCCGTTCGCGTCGATCAAAACGATGCCGTCCTCGATGCTCTCGAGGATCGCCTCGGTTTTGCCCTTCTCATAAATCAAGCGGTCCACGTTGAGCTTCTCGAATTGTTCGAGACGTTCCGCCATCTTGTTGAATTCGGAGGCGACGGCCTCGAGTTCGGCCAGCGGCTGCGGACCCAAGCGCAGGGCCGGGCCGCGCAGGCTGAAGCTGCGCAGATGCTCCGAGAGCTCCGCCAGCGGCTTTGCAATGCTCCAGGCGAGGGTACCGGAGAGCGCCGCGCCGAGCACCAGCAGTACCACGAGTGCGATCGCGAATTCGAAGGCGAGCCGATCACTCATGCGAATGGTGCGGCTGTCGGCACGGAACATCGCGGACTGATTCATCTCAATCAGCGCATCGATGCGCTGATGCAGGCGGTCGAATTCCTTGGGAGCGGGCACCCGACCTTTATCGAGCGCGTCGAAGATGCGTGCGCCGCCGCGCTGGATCTCATGCGCGAGGGCGTCCTCGCCGACCTCCGTGATATCGCCCAGCTCGACGTTGATCCAATAAATAAAGGTCGCGCGGCTCGACGGCAGCACTGCCGGCAAGGTCCCGCGCAGTTGCGCCACTTCGACCGCGCTCAGCGCCGCGTGCATATGCTGCGCGGCCTCGATACTGATGTAATTGCGATAGAGGGTGGCGCGAATCGAGCCGCCGAGCTTATGCACCGTCGGCACGGCGAAGGCCCCGATGGTCAGGGTCAGCACGAGCATCGCCAGCGTGCCGTTCCGAATCCGCGCGCTTAATCGGGGCGGTCTCATCCTCGCTTCCTCTTGGTCTCCTGGCCGACCAGTTCGATGTCAAAATCGCCCGCCGCGGCGATAATCCGATCGGCAATCGAACGGCGCAGCAAGCGGTTCAGCAGGGTGGGATGGGTGCGGCCGACGATGATGTGGCTGATTTTGTGCTCATGTGCGAAATCAATCGTGGCCTTGACGACATCGGCGGATTTCAGCCAGACGGTCTCGGCGCCCAGATCGGCGGCCAGGCTGATATTGTCGAGCAGTGCGCGAAAGTCGGCGGTGCTGATTTTCTGCACCGACTCCGCCGGGGTCTCGACATGGACCGCATACCACTCGGCATTCATGCGCGCCGCAGTGCGCGCGGCCTTGCGCAAGAGCTCCTCGCTGCCCTCGGGATTCGATGACAGGCAGACCATGAGGCGCTCGGTGACGGCGGTGCGGCGGCCCCCGTCGCGTTTGAGCAGTTCGAGTTCCTCGCGCTGACGCCCCTGATCGCGCGCGACCTCACGCAATGCCAGCTCGCGCAGGGCGGCGAGGTTGCTTGGTTTGAAAAAGTTCTTGAGCGCGTTCTCGACCCGTTCCGGCGGATATATCTTGCCTTCGCGAAGGCGTTGGCGCAGCTCATCCACCGGCACATCGACGGTTACGATCTGGTCGGCGCGCTGCAAAAAAGCGTCCGGGATGGTTTCCCGAATCTCGACCCCGGTGATTTGCCGGACCATCTGATTGAGGCTCTCGATGTGCTGGACGTTGAACGCTGTGATCACATTAATGCCGGCGGCGAGCAGAGCCTCGGCGTCCTGGAAGCGCTTGGCGTGACGCGAACCGCTGACATTGGTATGCGCCAGCTCGTCGACGATCGCGAATTCGGGTGCGCGCGCAATGATGGCGTCGAGGTCCATCTCCTCGAGGTTCACGCCGCGATAGGGGACCTTGCGCAGCGGGACGATTTCGAGGTCGCCGATCTGCGCGATGGTTCCAGCGCGGCCATGGGTCTCGATGAAGCCGAGGACTACATCGTGGCCGCGCTCACGCAACTGATGCGCCTCTTCGAGCATGCGGTAGGTTTTGCCGACGCCGGCGGCGCCGCCGAGATAGATTTTCAGCCGCCCCTTCTTTGATTGCGCGACGAGGTCAAGGAAGGCTTCCGGATCTTTGCGCTCGTCGCCGTTCATCGGCGGGGTAAAGCTTGGCTGCCGGCTCGGATCAATTCCGCCCCGCGCCGCTCGGTGGCGATCCCGGCGTCAGGCGCTCGAGCGCGAGGTTGAGGGCCAAGACGTTGACGCCCGGCTCGCCGAGGATTCCCGCCCAGCGTCCCCGCGTGTGATCCGCGACGAGCTTCCGCACCGCGGCCTCATCCAGCCCGCGCGCCTTGGCCACCCGTTCAACCTGAAGATCGGCGGCGGCGGGACTGATCTCGAAATCGAGCCCGCTGCCGGAAGCAGTTACCAGATCGATCGGCACTTGGGCCGCGGTAACGCCCGGATTGTTCTCGGTCACAGCCTTCAGCCGCTGCCGCACCGCGTCGATGAGCGCCTTGTTGGTCGGACCCAGGTTCGAGCCGCTCGAATTCGAGGCGTCGTAACCCTTGGCGCCGGCCGCCGAAGGACGGCTTTGAAAGTAGCGCGGCGCGCTGAAATTCTGCCCGATCAACGCTGAACCGACGATTTTGCCGTTGCGGCTCAGCAGGCTACCCTGAGCCTGATAGGGGAATACCAGATTGGCTATGCCGGCCATCGCGACGGGATAGATTATACCCGTAAGCACGGTCAGCACTAACGTCATCTTGAGCGCAGTCCAGAGGCGCATAACCTAATTCTCCTTAGGCCAGATGGAGCGCGGCGATCGCGAGATCGATAACCTTAATCCCGATGAACGGGACGATCACTCCGCCCATCCCGTAGATCAGCAGATTGCGCGTCAGAATCGAGGCTGCACCAACTGGGCGGTACTTCACTCCGCGCAGCGCCAGCGGAATCAGCGCCACGATAATCAGCGCGTTGAAAATTACTGCGGAGAGGATCGCGCTCTGCGGCGTCGCCAGATGCATGATGTTGAGCGACTGCAACTCGGGATAGCCGATGACGAACATGGCGGGAATAATCGCGAAGTATTTGGCGACGTCATTGGCGATGGAGAAAGTAGTCAACGCGCCGCGGGTGATCAGGAGTTGCTTGCCGATCTCGACGACCTCCATAATTTTGGTCGGATTCGAATCCAAATCGATCATATTGCCGGCTTCGCGCGCCGCCTGCGTGCCGGCGTTCATGGCGATGCCTACGTCGGCCTGCGCGAGCGCGGGTGCATCGTTGGTGCCGTCGCCGATCATCGCGACCAGCTTGCCGTCCGCCTGCTCGTCGCGAATCAGCTTGAGCTTGGTTTCGGGCGTGGCCTCGGCGCGGAAGTCGTCGACGCCGGCCTCGCGCGCGATCGCGGCGGCGGTCAACGGATTGTCGCCGGTGATCATCACGGTCCGCATACCCATCGCGCGCAGCCGGGCGAAGCGCTCCTTGATGCCCTCTTTGATGATGTCCTTCAAATGGATCACGCCGAGCACGCGCGCGCTGTCGGCGACCACCAGCGGCGTGCCGCCGCCCTTGGCGATACGCTCGACAATCTCGGCGAGCTCTTCCGGCACCAGGCCGTGATTGTCTTGGACGAACCTGGTGATTTGCGCGGCGGCACCCTTGCGAATTTTGCGCCCCCCGATATCGACGCCGCTCATGCGGGTCTGCGCCGAAAACGCGATGAATTCCGCGCCGGCGTCCGCCAGCTCGCGGCCGCGCAGATTATATTCGCGCTTGGCCAGCACCACGATCGAGCGCCCTTCTGGGGTCTCGTCGGCCAGCGACGCGAGCTGCGCCGCGTCGGCGAGGTCAGCCGCGCTCAAACCGCCGACGGGAAGAAACTCGGTGGCCATCCGATCACCCAGGGTAATCGTGCCGGTCTTGTCGAGCAGCAAGGTATCGACGTCACCGGCGGCCTCGACCGCGCGGCCGGACATCGCGAGTACGTTGTGCTGCACCAGCCGGTCCATGCCGGCGATCCCGATCGCCGAGAGCAGGCCGCCGATCGTGGTTGGAATCAGACAGACCAGCAAGGCCACCAGCATCGGCAGCGTCAAGGTCGTGCCGCCGAAAAGCGCGAACGGATAGAGGCTCACGCAGACCAGCATGAAGATGATCGTCAGGCCGGCGAGCAGGATGCTCAGTGCAATCTCGTTGGGGGTTTTTTGCCGCGCCGCGCCCTCGACAAGCGCGATCATGCGATCGAGAAAGGTCTCGCCCGGATTGGCGGTGACCCGTACCTTGATCCAGTCCGAGATGACGGTGGTGCCGCCGGTGACCGCGCTGCGATCGCCGCCGCTCTCGCGAATTACCGGGGCCGACTCGCCGGTGATCGCCGCCTCGTTGACCGCGGCGACGCCCTCGATGACCTCGCCGTCACCGGGGATCACTTCGCCCGCCTTGACCAGGACGACATCGTCGCGCCGCAGCGAGGGCGCCGGCACTATGATTTCACGGTCGTCTTTGATCTGCCGCGCCTGAGTTTCCGTACGGGTTTTGCGCAGGTTGTCGGCTTGGGCTTTGCCGCGCCCCTCCGCCATCGCCTCGGCGAAGTTGGCGAATCCGACGGTAAACCACAGCCACAGCGCGATTTGCAGCTCGAAGAGCGCGAGCGTGTTGCGTCCCATGAAAAAATCGCGCGCCAGGATAAAGGTCACGGCGAGCGCCGTAACTTCGACCACGAACATCACCGGGTTGCGCGCCTGGATGCGCGGATCGAACTTGCGGATGGAGTCCCGCATCGCGCCGCGAACGATTTCGCCTTGCCACAGCGGGGTTGCCTTGCGATCAGCCATTTCAGCTCAGTCCTCTTGCCTAGTAGAGCGGGTTAGAAATTCCTTGAAAAAACCAGAACTCACCGAGCTCAGAAACCGGTGCCGGCTTCGCTGACGCGAAGCTGTCCGAGGTCCTTCGACTGCGTTCGCGTCGCTCACTTCGCTCAGGATGACACAGGAGGTTGTGCAGAGGTTTCCTAGTAGAGCTTGCCGGCGCGCATCACGAGATGCTCGACGATTGGTCCGAGCGCGTCGGCAGGAAAAAACGTCAGCGCGGCGACAATCAGAATGACGCCGACCAGCAGCACCACGAAGATCGCGCCATTGGTGGGAAAGGTTCCGGCGCTCGGCGGCACGGTTTTTTTGACCACCAACGATCCGGCCAGCGCCAGCGCGGGCACTTTCATCATGAAGCGGCCGAAGAGCATCACCACCGCGAGCGTCACGTTGTAGAACGGTGCGTTCGCGTTGAGTCCGCCGAAGGCCGAGCCGTTGTTCGCCGAGGCCTCAGTGAAGGCATAGAGAATCTGCGAAAAGCCGTGCGGGCCGGGATTCGAAATGCCGGCGAGTCCGGGCTTGATAACTACTGCGATCGCAGCCGGCAAGAGAATTACTGTCGGAAAAATCAGGATGAAGAGCATCGCGAGTTTCATCTCGCGTCCCTCGATTTTCTTGCCGAGATATTCCGGCGTGCGACCGACCATCAGGCCCGCGATGAAAACTGCGAGCACGGCCATGATCAGCATCCCATAGAGCCCCGAGCCGACGCCGCCAAAGATGATTTCGCCGATCTGCATATCGATCAGCGGAATCAGGCCACCGAGCGGCGTGAAGCTGTCATGCATCGCATTGACCGCGCCGCATGACGTATCGGTCGTGATGGTCGCCCAGAGCGCTGAATTGACGATGCCGAAGCGGGTCTCCTTACCTTCCATGTTGCCGCCGCTTTGCGTCGCGCTGGCGGCCTGATGTATGCCCATCGCGGCGAATTGCGGATTGCCGTGCTGCTCGCTGCGAATGGCGACCGCGGCGCCCATCAGGAACAGAAGCGCCATCGCGCCGAACAACGCCCAGCCCTGACGGCGGTCGCCGGCCATCTGGCCGAAGGTGTGAGTGAGGCCGGCGCTGATCGCTAAGATCGCAAGCATCTCGAGCAAGTTGGTCAGCGGCGTCGGATTCTCGTACGGATGGGCCGAGTTGGCGTTAAAAAAGCCGCCGCCGTTGGTGCCGAGCTCCTTGATCACTTCCTGTGACGCGACGGGACCTTGCGCAATTACCTGCTCGGCCCCTTCAACGGTTTTCACGTGCGTGTAGGAGCTGAAGTTGTCCGGCACGCCCTGCCATACGAGCACCAGCGTGCCGAGGAGACTGATCGGCAGCAGCACCCACAGGGTCGCGCGCACGAGATCGACCCAGAAATTCCCGATCGTCTTACTGCTGCGGCGCACGAAGCCGCGGATAACCGCGATCGCGACGGCGATACCCGCGGCGGCCGAGACGAAGTTGTGAAAGGCGAGCCCGGCCATTTGCGTGAAGTAGCTCATGGTCGATTCGCCACCGTAGGCCTGCCAGTTGGTATTGGTCGTGAAGCTCGCTGCGGTGTTGAAAGCGAGGTCCGGCGCGACCGCCCCTAACCCGGCGGGATTCAACGGGAGAAATTGCTGCAACCGTTCCATCGCGTAGAGCAGAATCATGCCAGCCGCGCTGAACAGCAGCATCGCGACCGCATACTCGACCCAAGTCTGCTCGGTCGCGGGCTGCACACTGCACAGTCGACAGATCAAGCGCTCGACCGGCCTCAGCACGGGATCGAGCAGCGTCCGTTCGCCCGCAAAAACTCGCGCCATGTAGAGTCCCAACGGCACGCTGATCACAGTCACGAGAACGAAAAATAGTCCAACTTGAATGATGGCGTTTAGCATCGACGGCTCCGCCTAGAACTTTTCCGGGCGCAACATTGCGTAGACCAGGTAGGTCGTCAGCCCCACCGCCATGAGCGAGCCCATCACCAATTCCCACGGGCTCATAGGCGTGTGCACCCCCAGACATATGCAAGCGCGATCAGGAAGAATGCGCCGGTCGTCGAAAGGAAAATAAAGTCCATCATGAGCGAGAGGCGGAGCAGCATCCGTGCCGCGCGCCGGAAGTGGGAAAGCCTCGATTATTTGGCGTCCAGCCGATCAGCCGATGCAGGTTGCATCGTCTAACCGTGCAGAATGAAAGGTTCAAGGGGTGGCGGCGGCTGTCAGACGGTGGGTCGTCTTCGGGCGCCGCCGCGAAAGTTGTCTCAAAGACTAAAGATTGAACGTGAAGGCGGGAAGGAGGCCCTGGGAGGGCGCAGAACTTATAGAACCGACTTGCCGGGGGGAGCGGCTAGCTAAGTTCCATTCTGTTCTGCGCTCCAGGGTCTCTCATATCTAATCTGGCAGCCGGGCGCCGGGAAGGACCGTAAGTAACTGAATGTTCTCTGGAGAACACAATTTAGCAAAGGCAAAGTCGGCGCGACCGGAATCAGCTGATGGAAATGGCGCGCCCTGAGGGATTTGAACCCCCGACCCACAGATCCGTAGTCTGTTGCTCTAATCCGCTGAGCTAAGGGCGCGGCTGGCGTGAACCTTTCATTGTCCATAAGCGGAGGGCTATCGCAAGACGCACTGCGGCCTTAATTTCGCGGCGGCGCCGAGGGCAGGAAGACCGTTACGGTGGTGCCTTCGCGCACGCGGCTTTCAATCTTCAGGTTGCCGCGATGCATCTGCACGATATGCTTGACGATCGCAAGGCCTAACCCGGTGCCGCCGAGTTCACGCGAGCGGGCGCGATCGACCCGATAGAAGCGTTCCGTGAGCCGCGGGATATGCGCCGCTGGGATCCCCTCGCCCGTATCCGCCACGCTGAAAGCGATGCCACCCAACGGGTTGTGACCCGCGATGTTGACCCCAATGTCTTCGACGGCGTGCGCCTGCACGGTCACGCTTCCGCCGCGCGGCGTGTATTTGAGCGCGTTATCGATCAAATTGATCAGCACCTGATGCAGGCGATCGCGGTCCGCGGTGAGCTCCGCCTCAGCGGCTTCCGGCTTGACGGCGAGCGCGACCCCGCGCTCGCGGGCCTGCTCGAGCATCAGCTCGACGGCCTCCTCGATCACCCTCATTGGCGCGACCCGCTCGAACTTGAGCGGAGTAAAGCCGCGCTCGAGGTCGGAGAGCGAGACGAGGTCGTCGATGAGCCGCGCGAGACGGCGTGTCTGGCGCGCGATGATCCCGAGGAAACGGCGGGCGGTGGGCGGATCATCGACGCCCTTTTGCAGGGTCTCGGCGTAGCCGTACAGCGCCGTCAGCGGCGTGCGCAATTCGTGCGTCAGGTTGGCGATAAAGTCGCTGCGCATGGTTTCGTAGGACTTGAGCCGTGAGATGTCGTGAAAGACGAAGACCCAGGCGGCAGCCGACGGATTCTGACGCACCGGCGCGGCGCTGACCTCGAGCGCGCGGGGCGCGGGTAACTGAATCTGCACCTCGCCGGCAATCAGCTCGGTGGCGTCGGCGGCGGTGGCGCGGGCGACGAACTCCTGCAGGCGCGGATCGCGGCACAGTTCAACGAAATCGCGCGCGAGGTAGTTGGCGTCAGGCGCCAGCGCAAACATCCGATGGGCAGCGCCATTGAGCAGGACGACGTCGCCGCGCCGGCCGGTGACGACCACGGCCTCCGACATACTGCGCAGAATCGCCTCGAATTCCTCGCGCTGGCCGGCCAGGACGGCGAGTTCGGCCGCGATCGCGGCGGCGGCGTCGAGCAGGCGGCTCTCCACCGGATCTGGCGGTGCGTCGCGGCGGCGCGTAATCAGATGAAACGGCGGCTTGTGCCGCATCAGGGCGTCGGCCACCGCGGCCAGGCGCTCATCACGCCGCTGCCGGCCGCGCGCCAAGGCCGCCACTGCGGCTCCTCCAGTAAGCAGGCTCAGCGCGAGCGCCAGCCCAACCCAAAGCGGCGCCACCACACCACGTGCGGCGAGCACCAGGAGGAGCGCGGCCGCCGGAAGGAATCCGAGAAAGGTCGCGGCCGCTAGCCGGGCCGTGAACGATCTAGCCAAGCGGTTCCGGATTGAACCGATAGCCGACGCTGCGCACTGTCAGAATGAGTTCGGGGTTGGCGTCGTCGCGCTCGATCTGCTGACGGAGGCGGCGTACATGGACGTCGACGGTGCGCGGCTCGACAAAGGTGTCGCGGCCCCACACCAGGTCGAGCAATTGCTCGCGGCTGTAAACGCGCAGCGGGTGCTGGACGAAAAAGCGCAGCAGCTCGAACTCGCGCAAGGCGAGATCATGCTTAACGTCTTCGACAAAAACTTCATAGGTGCCGAAGTCCACCCGCAGTCGTCCTTTTTCGTAGCTCCCCGCGGCGCGCGGCTCGAGCTCTGCGTTGGCGCGCCGCAGTAGAGCCTTGACGCGGGCGACCACTTCGCGCGGGCTGAAGGGCTTGACGACGTAATCGTCCGCGCCCATTTCGAGCCCCAGGATGCGATCGACCTCAGCGCCCTTCGCCGTCACCATGATCACCGGCAGACGCGCGGTTTCGGGATTGGCGCGCAGGCGCCGGCAGACCTCGAGCCCCGACATGCGCGGCAGCATCAAATCGAGCATCGCGAGGTCCGGCGCGCGCCGGTTCACGCGCTCAAGCGCCTCGGCGCCGTCGGCGGCTTCCTCGACTGCGTAACCCTCTTGCGTGAGGCTGTAGCAGAGCAGTTCGCGGATGTCGGCCTCATCCTCGACCACCAGGATTTTCTGGCGAATCCGTTCCCGCGTCGCTTCGGCTGTTTGATTCATCATGGCTGCTTCTTTTCCATGTGCCGGATCGTCCGCCCTTTCACCATATAGACCACCATCTCCGCGATATTGGTCGCGTGATCCGCGACGCGTTCAAGGTTCTTCGACACAAACAACACCTGCGTGGCGTGCCCGATGATCGTCGGATCCTCCGCCATGTAGCTCAGCAGCTCGCGGTAAATCTGATAATTGAGCGCGTCCACTTCGTCGTCGCGGCTGATCACGTCTTCGGCCAGGTTGGGATCGTCGCGCATGAAGGCGTCAACGCTATCCCTGACCATCGATTGCGCAATCGCAGCCATGCGCGGAATGTCGATATAAGGTTTGATCTGAGGCAGCCCGCTCAACTCAAGCGCGCGCTCGCAGATATTGACGGCGTTGTCGCCGATCCTTTCCAGATCCGTGGTGATCTTGAGGCTGGTCGTGATGAAGCGCAGGTCGCTCGCCGCCGGCTGATGCAGTGCGAGCAGGCGAATCGAGCGCTCATCGTTCTCGACGTCCATGCGGTTGACCTCGGCGTCGCGAGCAATCGTCGCGTGCGCCTGCGCAGTATCGCGCTCGGTCAGGGCTTCGATCGCCTCGGCGATCTGGCTCTCAACCAGACCGCCCATCTTGATCAGACCGGCTCGCAGCTCGCGCAACTCGACTTCGTACTGGCGATTAGTGTGCTGGGGCTGAACCGTGTCCATGAGACTTCCTCGCTTACCGCCTTTAGCCGAATCTGCCGGTGATGTAGTCCTCAGTTTCGCGCTTCGACGGATTAGTAAAAATTTGCTTGGTCTCGCCGAACTCGATCAGATCGCCCGCATACAAGAACGCGGTGAAGTCCGCGGTGCGGGCCGCCTGCTGCATATTATGCGTCACAATCGCGATCGTATAATTCTCCTTCAGTTCGAGCAGCAGCTCTTCGATCCGCGCCGTCGAGATCGGGTCGAGCGCCGAGCATGGCTCGTCCATCAGCAGCACCTCCGGCTCGACTGCCAGGGCGCGCGCCACACACAACCGCTGCTGCTGACCGCCTGACAGGCTGGTGCCGGGTCGTCGCAGGCGATCTTTGACCTCATCCCACAAGGCCGCCAGCCGCAAACTTTGCTCGACGATGCGATCGCGCTCGGCGCGCGAGGGCGCGGCGCCATTGAGGGTCAACCCGGCGGCGACATTCTCGGCGACCGACATCGTCGGGAACGGCGTCGGCCTTTGAAAGACCATTCCGATCCGCCGCCGCACCCTTACCGGATCAATCGGGGCATCGTAGATATTCTTGCCGTCCAGCAGCACCTCACCCTCGGCCGTCGCGCCGGGTATGACCTCGTGCATACGATTGAAACAACGCACCAGCGTTGACTTGCCGCAGCCCGACGGACCGATGATCGCCGTGATCCGATTCGCCGCGACGCCGAGACTAATCTCGTGCAGCGCGCGCGTCTTGCCGAACCAGGCGCTAAGCCGCCGGGCTTCCAGTTTATCCGCCATCCCTCACTACTCTGGAGCTGCTGCTCGTGATCCATCTTAATCCCGGCGCGGGCAATATAACGACACCCATTGTGCTGACGCGCAAAACCGGCCGACTTTGATCACAACCTGCGGTCTACCAAAAGTACAGGTAGCGCGTGTTATCAAATTGTTAAAAGCCTACCAACGTGACTTGGCCTTGGGCCTGAGAGCTCCCCGTGAATTTTGCAGGAGCCCGATCGTGGACGACGAGTCTATGGGCCGGCGGTCCTCAACCCGCCGAAATCGTCGCTGACCCACCCATATACGGACGCAGCACCTCGGGAATCGTGACACTGCCGTCGGCCTGCTGATAATTCTCGAGCACCGCGATTAGCGTCCGCGGCAATCCCAGCCCCGAGCCGTTGAGCGCGTGGACGAACTCGGTCTTGCCGCCTTTCTGCGGCCGGAAGCGGATATTGGCGCGTCGCATCTGGAAATCGGTGCAGTTCGAGCACGAGCTTACTTCGAGCCACTCGCCGAGTCCGGGCGCCCACAGCTCGAGGTCGTAGCTCGCGGCGCTCGCCACGTTAAGATCGCCGGTGCACTGCTGCACGACGCGGAACGGAATCTCGAGCCCGCGGCAGACCGCGGCGGCGTGATCGACCAACGTCTTCAATTCCTCATCCGAGGTCTCGGGCCGCACCAGCTTGACCATCTCGACCTTGTCGAACTGATGGCCACGCTTGATACCGCGCACGTCGCGGCCGGCCGACATCCGCTCGCGCCGGAAGCAGGGCGTATAGGCCGTGAGATTGATCGGTAGCTGGCCGGCGTCGAGAATCTCGTCGCGATACATGCTGGTCAGCGGCACCTCGGCGGTCGGGATGAACCAAAAATCGTCTTCGACGTCGCGATACATCGTGTCGGCATTCTTTGGCAGATGTCCCGTGCTGGTCGCCGTCGCGGTGTTGACCATCAGCGGCGGGATGATTTCGAGATAACCCTGCTCGCGCTTGAGGTCGAGCATCCATGAGATGAGCGCGCGCTCGAGCCGCGCGCCAGGCCCGCGCAACAAGTAGAAGCGTGAGCCGGAGAGCTTCACCCCGCGCTCGAAGTCGATGATGCCGAGGCGTTCACCGAGCTCCCAATGCGGTAGCGGCTTGAAGTCGAATTGGCGCGGCTCACCCTCGGTCCGGATCACGCGGTTATCGGCCTCGCTATTGCCGGTCGGAACGTAGTCGCGCGGGATGTTCCGCAAGGCGAGCATCGATTCGGCGAAGCGTTTCTCGACCTCGGCCTGATGCTGCTCCAGCGCGGCAATCCGGTCGCCCACCTCGCGCATTTCGCCGCGAAGCTTTTCGCGCTGCGCGGCCGGCAAGGCACCGAGTTCCTTTGACCTGCTGCTTCGATGCGCGCGTAGGTCGTCAAGTTCCTTTTGTGCGAGGCGGCGCGCCACATCTGCTTCGAGCACCGTGTCGACATCACCCTCAGGCACTCCGGCACGGCCGAGTTCCGCCTTGACCCAGGCGGTCTGTTCGCGAATCAGCTTGATATCCAGCATTTAGAACGCATCCTTTATCAGTTCGAGCTTGCGCCGGCGTCCGGCCCCGGTAATCGCGATTACGTCAAAGCGGGTCGCGACGCCGTGGGCGTGGCGGGCGGCGACATAGGCCTCGGCCGCGCGGCGGATCTGCTCCTGCTTGCGCTCGTCCACCGCCTCCTGCGGCGTCCCGGCCTCGAGGCCGCTGCGCGCCTTGACCTCGACGAACACCAGCGCGGCGTCGTCGAGCGCGACGAGATCGATTTCAGCGCCCATCGCGCGATAGTTCCGCGCTAGAATCAAATAGCCGCAGCGGCGCAGATAGCGCCGTGCGATCTGCTCGCCGCGCGGACCGAGCGGGAGCCGTCTGCGCCACGGCAGCTCCTCGTAGCAGCGATCCAGGAGCTCGCCCAGCGCGATGTACGGCCTTCGGATCCAGTTGCGGATTGAGCGGCTGTGCGACGGTATTGGCGGCATCGGAGTTTGGTGCGGATGAGCTATCTTAACGAGCCGCCACCGCGGGCGCGATTACCCGGGTGCGGCGATGCCCAAAGCCCCTGACTTGGCCCGCGACCGATGTTACGATTTCCGTCCATGTCTGACAGCCGCATAACCCTCGAGCAGGTCCGTCATGTCGCGCGCCTGGCCCGGCTCGAACTGGCGCCCGAGGAAGAAGGTGCGCTGCAGAATGACCTCAGCGCGATCCTCACTTACGTGGACAAGCTCAATCAGCTCGACACCAGCGCCATCCCGCCAACTGCTCAGGTCGGCGAGATCGGCGTTCCGATGCGCGCCGATGAGGTTCTCAACGCGCCGGCGGCCGAACCGATGCTCGCGAACGCGCCCGCACGTCAGGACCATTTCTTTCGGGTGCCAAAGATTATCGAGTAGGCCCGGGCACCGTAACGATGAGTGGAGAGTTGTTCAGACTGACTATCGCCGAGGCCCGCGATCGCCTCGTGCGCCGCGAAATCTCCGCGCAGGAGCTGACGCGCGCCTGCCTCGATCGCATCGCCGAGTTGGAGCGCCGTCTCAACGCCTTCATCACGGTCTGCCCGCGCGAAGCTCTGGAGCAGGCCGCGGCGGCGGACGCGCGGCTCGCGCGCGGCGACGCCCCGGCGCTCTGCGGCATCCCGCTCGCGATCAAGGACATCTATCTGACCCGCGGCATCCGGACGACCTGCGCGTCAAAGATCCTCGGCAATTTCGTCGCGCCCTACGACGCCACGGTGATCGCACGGCTGCGGGAGGCCGGCGCAGTCTTCGTCGGCAAGGCCAATATGGACGAGTTCGCGATGGGCTCGTCGAGCGAGAATTCCGCCTTCGGGCCGACGCGCAATCCCTACGATTTGACGCGCGTCGCCGGCGGCTCGTCGGGCGGCTCGGCCGCGGCGGTCGCTGCGGAGGAGTGTCTCGCCGCGCTCGGCACCGATACCGGCGGCTCGATCCGCGAGCCGGCATCGTTCTGCGGCGTCGTCGGCCTCAAGCCGACCTACAGCCGCGTCAGCCGCTTCGGCGTAATCGCTTTCGCTTCGTCGCTCGATCAGGTCGGCCCCTTCACCAAGACCGTGCGCGACGCCGCGATCATGTTGCGCGAGCTCGCGGGCAGCGACCCGCAGGATTCGACCTGTTCGGCGCGGCCCGTTCCCGATTACGAGCGCGCGCTGACCGGCGACATCGAGGGGCTGCGAATCGGCGTCCCGCGCGAATACTTCGTCAGCGGGATGAATCCTGAAGTCGAGGAGTCTGTACGCACCGCGTTGCGGCAGTTTGAGTCGCTGGGCGCGAAGCTGGTCGAAATCTCGCTGCCGCATACCGATTATGCGATCGCGACTTACTACATTGTCGCGACCGCCGAGGCGAGCGCCAATCTCGCGCGCTACGACGGCATCCGCTACGGCCTGCGCGTCGATGCCGACAACAATATCGAGTTGTATAACCGGACGCGCGCGCGCGGCTTCGGCGCCGAGGTCAAACGGCGGATCATGCTCGGCACCTTCGCACTCTCGAGCGGCTATTACGACGCCTACTATTTGAAGGCGCAGCAGGTGCGCACGCTGATTCGGCGTGACTTTGAAGCGGCCTTCGCGCGCTGCGACCTTATCGCTACGCCGGTCGCGCCAACCACGGCTTTTCGCCTGGGCGAGAAGACGGCCGATCCAATGCAGATGTACCTCTCGGACATTTTTACGATTTCGGTTAATCTGGCGGGACTGCCCGGGCTCTCGCTCCCTTGCGGCTACGACGGCGCCGGGCTGCCGATCGGCTTGCAGATCATCGGCGCACCGTTCGGCGAAGAGGCGATGCTGCGCGCGGCCGACGCCTACGAAAACTCGGGCGCTTGCGAGCGCCGGACACCGCCGTTGCGCAGTGCGGCTTAATAGAATGAACGAGTCAATTTCTTCAGAAACCTATGAAGCGGTAATCGGACTCGAAGTCCACGCCCATCTGGCGACCCGCTCGAAACTGTTTTGCGGATGCGCGAACGGCTTCGGCGCCGGACCCAACGAGCATACGTGCCCGGTATGTCTCGGGATGCCGGGAGTGTTGCCGGTGCTCAATCGGGACGCGGTCGAGCTGGCGATTCGGATGGGACTCGCCGCCCATTGCACCATCGCGCCCGATTCGATCTTCGCGCGCAAGAGCTACTTCTATCCGGACCTGCCCAAGGGCTATCAGATCAGCATGTATGATCAGCCGCTGTGTATCGGCGGCTATATCGAGATTCCCCATAACGGCGGGGTAAGGCCTATCCGCCTCGTGCGCATTCACATGGAGGAAGACGCCGGCAAGAACATCCACGAAGGCGACTTTAGCCTGGTTGATTTCAACCGTTCCGGCGTGCCGCTCGTCGAGGTTGTCAGCGAGCCTGATATTCGCACGGCCGCCGAGGCCGCGGCCTACCTGCACGCGCTGCGCGCGTTGCTGCGCTATACCGGCGCATCCGAGGCGCGGATGGAAGAGGGCAACTTCCGCTGCGACGTCAATGTCTCGGTCAGGCCCAGGGGCTCGGAAAAATTCGGCTCACGGACCGAAATCAAAAATCTCAATTCGATCCGCTTCGTCGAGGATGCGATAGGTCACGAAGTCGCGCGCCAGATTGACGTTATCGCGGCGGGCGGCCGCATCCCGCAGGAAACCCTGCTGTGGGATCCGGTGCGCGCAGAGACCCGCCCGATGCGTTCCAAGGAGTTCGCCAACGACTATCGTTATTTCCCCGAGCCCGACCTGCCGCCGCTGCGCGTAAGCGCCGAAATGATCGAGCAGATCGCCGCGGCGATGCCGGTGCTGCCTGCCCAGCTTCGCGAAAACCTCGTGCGCGACTATGGGCTAACGGCATACGAAGCGGGCGTGCTCACCGAAGATCGCGAGCTGGCCGACTACTTCACCAATCTGCTCGCCGTGGGCCTCAAAAATTACAAGGCTGCAGCCAACTGGGTGATGACCGAAGTCCTCCGCCTGGTCAACGAGAGCGGCAAGCCGCTCGCCGAGGCCGCGCCCGCGGCGGCAGAAACGGGCGCGCTGCTCAAACTAATCGAGGACGGCGCGATCAGCCTCAACGCCGCGAAGACCGCTTTCGCCGCGATGGTCAAGTCGGGCAAAAGCGCCACTGCCACAGTCGGCGAACTGGGCCTGATGCAGGTCTCCGATGAGGCCGCGATCGCAGACGCATGCGATCGCGTAATCGAAAGACATATCCGCAAAGTCGGCGAATATCGCGCGGGCCGCGACAAGCTCTTTGGCTTCTTCGTCGGCTCGGTCATGAAGGAGATGAGCGGCAAGGGCAATCCGCGCATGGTCAACGACATTCTCAAACGCAAGCTCGACGGTTGAGCGACGATCTCTACTTGCCTATCCGCCCACGCGATGGATGAAGTCTCACCCACGCCGACATCGCCACATCGGCCCGCTCCGCGTGCGCTAGAGATCGTTCCGCAGCGGATTCTCGTCAAGGAGGTCAACTGGCTCGGCGACCTCGTGATGAGCCTGCCGGCGCTGCGCGCCGTACGCGCCGCTTTTCCAGCCGCCCGGCTCGCCGTCCTGGTCAGAGAGAACCTCGCAGGTTTCTTCGACGGTATCGACTGGATCAACGAGACGATCACCTACCGCGACGCTTCCGGCTTGCGCGTCCTGCGCCGCAATTGGCATGTGGTTCGGGGAATTCGTGCGCGAAGTTTTGACCTCGCGATACTCTTTCCCAACAGCTTCGAGTCGGCGCTATGGATGACGCTGGCGAGAATTCCCAATCGCGCCGGCTACGCGACCGGCGGGCGGCGGCCTCTCTTGACCCATCGCGCCACACCGGCGCCGGACGCACTCGGCGGCCACCAGGCGGGTTATTGGCTGGGGATGGTGCGCGATACTCTGGGCGCGCAGACTAGCGCCGAAACGACCGGCGAACAGCTCGAGCCTTCGCGCGATAATCTCGCACGGATCCGCGCATGGCTCGATACTCAGCGCGGCCGGCACGTCGGAGCGCTGGTCGCGATCGCTCCGATCGCGGCGTACGGCGCGGCCAAGGAGTGGCCCTCCGCGCGTTACGTCGAGCTGATCAATCGCTTGCAGGAAGTGCACGGCGCACGATGCGTGATCGTTGGCGCTGCTTCGGAGCGAACCCGCTGCGAACAGCTTGCGGCGGTCGCGCGCGGCGGTGCGATCGTTGCCGCGGGAGCGCTCTCCTTGGGTGAGCAGATAGCACTGCTGAGTCTCTGCGATGGCTTCGCCGGTAACGACTCGGGCGCGATGCATCTGGCGGCGGCGCTCGGCATTGCGACGGTCGGGATCTTCGGCTCGACTAACCCAGCGCGCACCGGACCGCTCGGGCCGCGTGCCCGCTTTATCCTTCATCCCCCGCCGTGCAGCCCGTGTCTGGCGCGCACCTGCCGCTTCGGACACTACGACTGTCTGCACGCTATTACCGCGAGCGAAGTCGCGGCGACGCTCGTGCAGCTCGGCGCTTTCGACCATCCTGAAATATAGGGCGATTATGCCAAGCTTGACTAACAAGTCGGGCCGGGCTATAAGCGTCTCCGGTCAAGAGATTGCCAAAGATTTCACCACTTTGGCGAGCCTGAATCTCTCGATGCGGAGGGGCGTCTCATGTTTGGGATCTTACTCACCCTATTCTTCGGAGGCGCAGCTTTTGTGTACGGCGGCTACGCACTAGACCATCGGCATCGCATCTGGGCCGTGTTCTCTTATGCCTTCGGAGTAGCCTGCATGGTAGCGGCTATTATGCTCGCAGTAATTAGGTCAACTAGCAGCCCTTCTAGCTTGCCCTTTCAGCAAGTTGTCGGGGCGCCTATTGTAGCGGCGGGCGCTCCTAAAGCTATCCCAATACCATCCAGCGTTGAGCGTGCCGCTCCTATCCCAAGCAGCGCCGCGACAGGGATTTTCGCACCAGTAACAAGCACACTCATCAAGCCGCAGGACCAGGCAGATTTGGGCGATGCGATAGCGAAACGCGCACAGAGTATGAATTTGCATTGCAGGGCACTCATACTACGTTGCCCTTCAGTGGGCTGCGAGGATGATAGTCGCGCCCTCACTGCGGTTCTAGCGCGGGCTGGCTGGGCAATGCCCTGGGAGCCAACATCGCACGGATGGACCCGATTAAAGTCCCGGCTCGTCATTCATTCAAAGGTCGATGATACGTGCGCTGCTGTTCTAGCAAACACGCTCTATGACTTTGGTATTGACCGGACGGACGTCGAAGATGCCAACATGAGAAAGTTGGATTACTTTGAAATAGTCATCCAAAATGGCAAATGAGGTGTCTGAACCTTTATGTATAAACAGAAAATCATTCACTTCTTCTGCCGCCCGTGCGCTGAGTATCACCTGAAGACACATCCGCACTATCGGGCGATGAAGCGGCGCAAAGCCAAACGCGCCAAAGAAGCGGCGGCTAAAGCCGTGCAGGATCAACAGTAGCGCCGTGCTCGCGGAAACAAATCAAGCTGCGTTGGCTTTCTGGTCGCATGATGCAGAAGCATCCGCCAGTTCGGACGCTTCAGCATCCTCTTACCGCCTCGCCGAATATGTCAGGATTTTTGCGGTTATTGTGGCGAAACTGAAACTCATTCAGGTACAGCGGCAGGTATTTCGTGCTCACGTTGTGATAGGTGCCGATAATTCCGCGCTTCAGCAGACTCCAAAAGCTTTCGATATTGTTCGTATGTACTTCGCCGCGAACGTATTCGAGTGCCTTATGGTCAACCGTGTCGTGCGGAAACTCACGATGCAAAGAGCGATAGCCCGCGCCTTCATCGGTGGCGACCAAGCTAACCTTGTCGGAGACCGCTTTACGGACGAACCGCGAAATGGTCGGGATGGAAGTATCTTCGATGATTTGACAGGTGACGTTACCTTTGCGGGCGATAGCTCCAATAACCGCAGTTTTTCCGGACGGGCCGCGTCCTTTCTGGGCGAAGCGCTTTTTCAGCGGTCGGTTTGCATTGAGTCCACCGATATAGGTCTCGTCAACTTCGACAATACCCATCAACTTGCGGAATCCCTCGTCGGCGAGTCCAGCGCGAAGCCGATGGCACATGAACCAAGCCGTACGGTAGGAGCCGCTTCCGATCATGCGGTGAATCTGAAGCGCGCTGATTCCCTTCTTGCTGGTAAGGATCAGATACAGAACCTTAAACCAAACCAGCAGTTTGTAATTAGTGTTCTCGAATACAGTACCGACCGTGACCGAGAACCGATAGGGCCTGCGCTTTCCTGGACCGCATTTCATGCACTGCCAATGGAACGGGCGCTTGGTGCTCTCGTAAACCTTGGTATTGGCGCAGCGCGGGCACTGAACGCCTCCGGGCCAGCGCTTCAGGGTCAGGTAGAGCTTGCACGCCGTTTCATCAGGAAACATCCGGTCAAAGTCAGCAAGCGTCATCTGGCGGGCAATCTGCGGTTCGCCATCTTTCCATATGTTCATGCGACAAATCTAACACACGGTGTACCGTTAGTCAAGTCCAGCATAATCGCCAAATATAGCTTTAGTTCACCTGGACCGGAGAATCGCTCATGAAGCTGACTGAACTTGCGCAAAAGCTCGGCTTGCCAATTCGCGGTGATGGATCAGTCGAGATCGCCGGCCCGGCTCCGATCGAGATGGCCGGGCCCGGCATGATTACCTTTGCGACCGGGCCGAAATACGCCGCGGCGTTACGATCCTCGGCCGCCGCCGCGGCGATCGTGCCCGCCGACCTCGTCGGCGATGCCCCGGGCGCCGTCTTGATCAGCGAGAATCCGGCGTTCGACTTCGCGCGCGCGCTCGAGGTCTTCTTTCCGCCCTATCGTCCCTCGGCCGGAATCCATCCGAGTGCCGCCATCGCCGCGTCGGCCCGGATCGGCGACAACGCCCATGTCGGCGCATACGCGGTGATTGGCGAGAACGTCAAGATCGGCCGCAACGCGGTGATTCATCCCCATGTAACGATTTACGCGAACGTCCGTATCGGTGACGACTTCGTCTGCCACAGCCAGGTTTCGCTTCGTGAGGGCGTCACGATCGGCAACCGCGTCGTGATTCTCAACGGTGCGGTGATCGGCGCCGACGGCTTCGGCTTCGTCGAGCATCGCGGCGCCTTGCTCAAGGTCCCGCAGGTCGGCAGCGTAATGCTCGAGGACGACGTCGAAATCGGCGCGAACACGACGATTGATCGCGCCACGATGGGCGTGACGCTCATCCGGCGTGGCGTCAAACTCGACAATCTGATTCAGGTGGGGCACAACTGCGAGGTTGGCGAATACTCGCGGATGGCGGCGCAGTCCGGCCTCGCCGGTTCGGTCAAGCTCGGGAGCTGGTGCCAGTTCGGCGGACAATCGGGCTGCGCCGATCATGCTAATATCGGCGATCGGGTTCGCGTCATTGCGCAGGCGGGCGTGCATAACGATTTGGCGGACGACGCTCTGGTCGGCGGCACGCCGGCGATCGATCTGAAAGTCTTCCGTCGGATGGTTGCGGTCGAGCCGCGCCTACCCGAACTTGCGCGACGCTTGCGCGCGCTCGAGAAACGCGCCGAACAATTCGGCTCCTGAGCCTGGGCGAGGTTTACAGATCGTCCGGCGTCAAATAAGTAGCAGTAGTTAGACCGTCGCTCTCGACCGGACGCCGAACGTGGAAAGCGAAAGCGCGCGTTTCAAGCTGCTCTACGACCTAGGGTGCGGTTTCGCCGCGCGCCTCGAACTCGATGAGCTGCTGCCCTTCATCATCAAGAAGTGCCGCGATGCGATGAACGCCGACGGCTCGTCGCTGCTCCTGCTCGATCGCGAACGCAACGAATTTTATTTTCCCTACGTCTCCGGCGCCGAGGCCGAGGCCATTACGCGTCTGGGCGGCGTGCGCTTCTCCGCCGATCAGGGTTTCGCCGGCGAGGCGCTGAAAACCGGGCGCTCGGTGCGCGTGGACAATGCCCAGAGCGACGCGCGTTTTTATCAGGGCGCGGATAAGACCACCGGACTGGTTACGCGCAACCTGATCGCCACGCCGCTGATCTCACCGCAGGGTCCGCTCGGCGTGATCGAAGTGGTCAACCGGCGCGGCCTCGAACCCTTCTCCAGCGAGGATGTTCACTTCCTCGAGGCGCTGGCTGGCAGTATCACGATCGCGGTCGAGAACGCGCGCTTCTACGCACAGATGCGCACCGCCGAAGCGACCCTGCGGACCCAGGTCGGGGCGCTGCGCCGCGACCTCGCCCGCCAGGATCGCTTCAGCGAGATGATCGGCACCAGCCCGGCGATGGCCGAAGTGTTTGCGCTGATGGAGACCGCAGCGGCGTCG
Source organism: Candidatus Binataceae bacterium (assembly GCA_035308025.1). Lineage (NCBI taxonomy): Bacteria > Candidatus Binatota > Binatia (SeqCode) > Binatales (SeqCode) > Binataceae (SeqCode) > Binataceae bacterium (SeqCode). Next base: position 23,619 of record DATGHL010000029.1, on the reverse strand, counting down.
TCGATAACGGTGTTGATCGAGGGCGAGACCGGCACCGGCAAGGAGCTGGTAGCGCGCGGCATCCATCGCGCGGGCCCTCGCGCCGAGGCGCCGTTCCTCGCGGTGAACTGCGCGGCGATGCCCGAGAATCTGCTTGAGAGCGAACTCTTCGGCCATCGCCGCGGCGCCTTTACCGGCGCACTGCGCGATAGCCCGGGACTCTTCCGCGCTGCGACCGGCGGCGCGGTCTTTCTCGACGAGATCGGCGACATGCCGCTCGCGATGCAAGCCAAGCTGCTGCGCGTGCTCGAAGAGGAGGAGATCGTGCCGGTCGGCGAGAGCTTCCCGGTCAAGGTCGACGTCCGCGTCTTATCGGCTACCAATCGCGATCTGCGCGCGCAAATTCAACGCGGAACCTTCCGTGAAGACCTCTTTTACCGAATAGCGGTCTTTCCCATCCGCGTACCCCCCCTGCGCGAACGGCGCGAAGATATTCCCATTCTGGCGAATCGTTTCCTAACCCGCGCAGCCCCGCGCCATCATAAGCAACTCATCGGCTTCGATGACGCGGCGACGCGACTGCTCAGCGCCTTCTCGTGGCCGGGCAATGTCCGCGAGCTGCAAAATGAAGTTGAACGAGCCGCCGCGCTCGCCCGCGACGGCGAGATCATCGGCTCAGACCGCCTCTCGGCTGTCCTGCAATCGGGTTCAACGCCGCCCGCTGCATCAACGCGGGCCGCCGCCAGCGTGTCAGAATCGCAGATAAATCTGTCCGACGATCTTAGCGTCGCCGCTGAGATAAATGGCGACCGCTCGCTCCGCGAAGCGCGTGCCGCCTTCGAAGCCCGCTACATCGGCGAAATTCTCCAGCAGTGTGCGGGCAACCTCTCGCGGGCGGCCAAGAAGATGGGGGTTTCGCGGGTGCAGCTGCAGCGCAAAGTCAAGGAGTACGGCTTGCGTTAGCGCGGGCCTGCAATCGGTTCCGATCCGGCCGGTGATTACGCGAGCTTGCACAAGAAACCGCTGGCGAGATCGATACGGTCGCTCGAAAGCGCAACGTATCGAAAATGTATGGATGGGTCGTTGCGCACCGCGCGCATATCGCAAAGCAGCCGTTGGTTCCCACTGGTATCGCAAAGCGGATGGCACAGGCGTTGCTGAATAACCTCGTGTGCCGCTTCCAAATTTGGAAGGGCGCCAAGGGGGCTATTCACAATGCACGATACCCACGACACGTCCGAATCGCTCGAGCCGCTCGAGCGGGATACACGAATTGCTTCGGCGTTGCTTGAGATTGCGCGTATTCGCTACGAGGCGTTTCGCGAACGCTTCGGACGAGAACCCAAACCCGACGATCCGTTGCTGTTTGATCCTCGTGAAGATGAGCCCGTTCCCGCCAATGTCACCGATCAGGTGCTGCAGGTGGTCAGCGCCGCGATGCTCTCGAACGTGGACGCCGACATGGTGTTAGGCTATCTCGGGTTCAACTACGTGCACTGAGAGACCCAGCTCACGGCTGGATTTTCAGACTGCAACGTCGCGCTCCGCCACGTGACGCCGCCAGCAATCGAGGCCACGGCGGGCGATAGCGGGGGCGGCGGCGGCGCGCACGCGCTCAAAGCTCGGCCAGTCGTTAAAATCGATCACCGAAAGGCCGCCGGCGCCAATCACGGCGTCCCCGCCCCAGACTTCGAGTCCCAGGGCTTTCGCGCCGCGGCCGGCCGCGGAGACTAGTTCACGACGAACCTCCTCCGGCAACTGGAGACCGTCAGCCGCAAGCGTCGAGAAATACTCCTGCCCGTTGCCCACGCCATAGAACTTGATCACGATGCCCTCGGCCTCCTGCTGAACATAGGCTTGGGCAATCCCGCGTTGCGCGAACCGCCGCAACGCCGCCTCGAGTTGTGCGCCCCCGTCTACCCGACTGACGTCGTCCTCGGCCAGCGCGTGCATATCCCCGCGCTTGACGTACATCGGCCGCGACAAATCCAACGGCTGCGAGGCCGTGAGCCCCAACCTCGGAACCGGCTCAAGCCGCGACAACGGAGCGGCGCTGCCGCCGGGCGATGAAAAATATGGCGCGTGCGTTTGCACCACCGCCCCGGCAGGGGTCGGCACTCGGGCGTTACTCAAACCCAGGCCGAGCAGGTCGCGATAACAGTTGCGGATCGCCAAGGCGGAGTTGATTACGACAGCGCCGGCTTTCTCAACCGCGGCCAGACGCGCGAGCGCCTCGCCGCCCTGACACATTGCCAGCACCAGTTGCGTGTCGGGCAGCTCCGCCGACGACGAGACGAACGCCGGGGCTTCCAGCGCCGCGGTTCGCGCTCCTCTCGCACGCAGACAATCCAGTGCGGCGTCCATGATTGCGCGGTCCGCCCCGACCTTGCCGGGCGAAAACTCAACTTCCCGATAGATACCGAGAACCTGCAGACTCATCCGGATTCTCCCGTCGCCCGGCTCGCGATTATCGAGCGGGCCAAAGCGAGATCTGCCGCCTCGTCGATATCCACTGCACTCTTCAGTTCAATCGCGATAAACCGCAGCCGCTGCTCAAGCAGGAACCCCAGAAACTCGCGCAGCGCGCCGAGTCGCCGCGCGTGCGCCATGGCAGCATACGTAAAGATTCGCTGCGTAAAGAGGTAGATTCCGGCCGTCACGCGAGCGGCTGCTTCGCCGCCAAAGTGAGTGATCGCACCGTCGGCGATAGTCTCGACAAACAGCGGCCGATGGTCGCCGCGCCATCGCACGACGCCAAGCGCGCCGTCCAGCGAGCGTAATTCCATCGCGAGCTGCGCGTGTGCCGCGAACGTTTCCAGTTCATCCTCAGCGACGATCGCATCGACCGTGCTCAAGAGAAACCGCGGTGATTGGATCCGCTCACCCAGAATCAGCAGCGACTCCATCGAGTTCGGCGTATCGGCTACAATCAATTGCACCTGATCGGGCATGCGGATTTGCCGCGCCCCCATCAAAGCTGCCGTTTCGGAATTAACGATTACGTGGATCGGATTGGCGCCGAGCCGCGTCAGCCCCTCAACCTGACGCAAGAGCAGCGATTTGCCGCCCAACTCGACCAACGGCTTGGGCAGCCCGCCGCTGGCCGCTCGCAGACGTTCGCCGCGTCCAGCCGCGATAATCGCGCCACTCAGCCCATCCGGCATAGCACATCCTCCAACTCATCGAGCGTATCGATCGTGAAATCGGCTTCAACCGGTTCGATGGCGGTTGCATCCGCGTGTCGCAGCCAAACCGTGCGCATCCCGACGCGGCGGGCGGGCGCGCAGTCTTTGCTCAGGGAATCACCGACCATCACGGCCGCGCGCGCCTCGGCTCCGAGCATCGCGAGCGCCGCCGCATAGATTCCTGCGTCGGGCTTGTAGACCCCCAACCGCCCCGAATCCGCAACTGTCGTGATAATCCTGCCGAACCCGGCGTCGTCGAGCACCCGCTCCAGATTGCCGTAAAAGTTCGACACCACGCCGATCCTGAATTCCTGCGCGAGCGTTGAGATAAGGCCGCGGCTACGCGCGAGTCCGATCTCGGACTCCTCGACAAAAGCCGACTGGATAAGATGCTTCATTTCCCCAATGAGCGGAAGTTGGTTCGGTTCTCCATAGAACGGATGTCCTTTCATCTTTTGATTACTCAAGAATCTGATTTGGTGATCCACCATAAACGCAACCAGTTCGCGCAGACTGTAATTCCAAATCGCCGGCCCTGCGCGATAACCCGCCAAAGTTGCCGCCGCAAAGGCCGGGTCAAGCTCGGCGCGGCTGAGACTCAGCCCGGCGCCGTGGTAGTGTCCGACGAAACGATCGAGCCAATGGCGCGGAAAATCTAGCGTTCCACCGAAGTCGAAGAGGAGAGCGCGCATTCGTCCGCACGAGTTTAGCAGCCCCTCTCTGGGCCGAACATATAGGGTGGGCGACGATCGGCTGTCCTTGGTCCCATCGAGTCAGTGACCCGGGGCTATACTTACGCATAGGGTGTTAACCGCGAGTTGTCGGCTTGTTACATTGACTCATCGGTCAGAATCGTTTAGAACCGTGTTCCGTAATTGCCTGTGATAGAAACTGCGCTAATACAAGCCCCGTCGAGAGCAAAAGATTCTATCTTCGGCCGGCCGTTGCTGGAGCGCTTGATGATCCTCTGCGAACGCGCAGGTATCCGGCGCTTCCTGATTGAAACCCCGACGGCTCGGCGTGCGGAAGCTCAGGCGGCTTTGGGACGTTTTCGCGACAATCCGGCGGTTTGTCTGGTCGAATCTCTTGCCGATGCGAGTGAAGATATTGAGCCCTCTACGCCATGTGTCCGTTTCACCGGTAATCTGGTGATGGCGCAGTCGAACCTGAGGCGCGCGCTCGCGCAGTACGCCGCATCGCCGGGTGGTACGTTGACTATCAACAGTGCCGACCCGGAGCAGGGCGGTGCGATCATAGTGGGTCCGCTAAGGAATTTGCTCGACGGCGACGCGGCAGGCGCTGCGCGGCCCGACCGGATGGTCACTGGCGTGCTGCCGTTCGCGCTGAATGGACGCCCCGAGGATCGGAACGAAGCCGAAGTGCGACTGGCGCGCGCCGTGCGCGATGAAAGCGTCGCCTCCGACGCACCGATGGCGCGATGGCTCGATCGGCGACTGTCGTGGCGCCTCAGCTTGCCACTCGCGCGCCGCCGTGTCTCACCGAACGCGGTTACGCTCGCGAATACCGCGCTGGGGTTCGGCTGCGCCGCCATGCTGGCGTCGACCAGCTATTGGCTGAGGCTCCTCGGTGCGATGCTGTTCGTGGTATCGACGACGATCGATGGCGTTGATGGCGAACTGGCGCGCCTGCGCATGGTCGAGACCAAGTTCGGCGGCAAGCTCGACGTCTTCACCGACAATCTGGTCCACGTGGCGATTTTCGCCGGCCTGATGACGGGTTGTTATCGCGTCAACCACAGCGCCGCATATCTTTACCTGCTGCTGATTCTCTTGGCCGGTTTCAGCCTGTGCGCAGTTTCCGTAGATCGCGCACTGCGCGTCGCGGGCGCTTCCACCAGCAGATGGATCAGCAAGGTCGAGCGGGCGACGGGGCGCGACTTTGCATATATCGTACTGATTCTGGCGATCGCCAATCGGCTGGCGTGGTTTGCATGGACCGCGGCGGTCGGCTGCTACGCCTTCGCGTTCGTGCTCTGGATTCTGACTAGTCGGCAACGGCAAGGGTCCTGAAAAACTGATCTATCTCCATCTGCACTCCGAGAGAAAGTTGTGAAAAAACCTAGAATCCTATTGGTGCAACCGACCACGCTCCATCTTGACGGGACGCCGCACAAGACCCGTTGGCGTCTGATCATGGGCCTGATGATTCCGCTGATGGCCGGGCTAACGCCTGACGACTACGACGTCACGTTGTGCGACGAGCGCCTGGAAGAGCTCGACTTCGATGGCGGCTGGGACCTCGTCGGGATGACCACGACGATCGGCGCCTCGCTGCGCGCCTATCAGCTCAGCGACGAGTTTCGCCGCCGCGGCACTCCCGTCGTGATGGGCGGCTTCCACGCGACCTTGCAGACGCAGGAGGCGCTCAAACATGCCGACGCGGTTGTCCAGGGCGAGGCCGACGTGGTCTGGCCGGAGCTGTTGCAGGACTGGCGTGACGGCAAGCTCAAACAGATCTACAAGTCCGACAAACTGCACGATCTGAAGAACCTGCCGCGGCCACGGCACGAGCTGCTCAAGCTCAACCGCTACCTGTTCAAGGCGGTGCCGGTGCAGGCCAGCCGCGGATGCCCGTACCGCTGTTCGTTTTGCGAGATCCCGGTGTTTTACAGCGGAAGTTATCGGACGCGGCCAATCGCCGACATCGTCGAGGAGATCAAGCAGGTTATCGCCGTCACCGGCTTCAAGCGCTTCCAGTTTATCGATGATCAGATTACCGGCAAGCATAAGTTCGCGAAGGAATTGTTTCGCGCACTCGAGCCGCTCAATATCCGGTTTTCCTGCTTATGGACGGTCAACTCGAATCACGACGACGAGTTGCTCGAGCTGGCCGCCAAGGCCGGCGTCTTTCACGTCAATATCGGCGTCGAATCGATCAGCCAGGACAGCCTGTTGTCGATGAACAAGATTCAGAATCACACCAAGGACTACAAGAAGCTCCTCAAGCGGCTGGAGCATCACGGTATCTACTATTCGCTGAATTTCCTTTTCGGCCTCGAGGACGATCATCCGCAGATTTTCGAGGACACGCTCAAATTTCTGCACGAGGTGCGCGCGCCCGAAGCCTTCTTCAACACGGTCACGCCGCGGGTCGGCACGCCGATGCGCACGCAGCTCGAAAACGAGGGCCGCGTGATCATCCCGGACGCGGACATGTACACCAACAACTTCCGCTGCATGTTCGTGCCGAAGAATCTCTCGCCGCAGCAGGTCGAGGAAGGGGTGTGGCGCTGTACGAAGGAGTTCTACTCATTCAGATCGATGTTCAAGCGGCTGTTGCTGCCGCCGAACAAATTCACTTGGCAGGGTCTGACTGAGAACATGCTCTTCTGGTACGGCGCCAAACGTCAGATCGATCCAGTCGACTATTACTAGACGCGCGTGCTCTTCGCAGATATAGCTCGAAAGGGACGCCGTTTTCGGCGTCCCTTTTTTTCTCACGCTGCCGAGCCGCTGGAGAGCTCAGGAGGACGGCAGTACGGCATTGCACTGCTGGCCGGTTAAGCGCTGGTCATTCGCTCGAGTTTTTCTCCCCCCGCGGACTCATTTCAAGCGAAGCGCTGCGACTGTGATTGCGATCGATCCCACGCGGCGCAAACTAGCCGCATCTACCTGTGGGTTGCCGCTCTGAAGGGCGGTTCCCTGCCGCCCTCCTAAATGGCGCGGGTGGTGTTTCATTACAGAAGTTTCAGAGAGCTCCCGGTGTGCGATGACTGCGAGTTAAGCGGAACAAAAGTTGATCCCGCCGCGTAGCTAGATCGAAGCGGATCCAACTCGCCAAGTCGGAGCATGAAATCAAACAATAATCGGTGCTTGTGGCAGTTCCCTCAGGCATGGCCCGCATAAGGACCATGCGCCTTCCAGATCGGGAATACGCATGATCGCCACGATGATCTCTTCCGCGTCGCAGCAGCGATCGCAAACCAGCAAGCCGCCGCCAGCGATGATTCGCGCCGAAAAAATCGCGAGTTGAGCGGGATCGCTCATCAGCTCAACTTCAAAATGTCTTGATTCCATTTTGGTTATCCCCCTGTGCGCACTAAAAGTTAGCACAAAACTAACTCTCAGTAAGCAAACATAACCTATAAAAGAATACCAAAAGGGTAAATTGATGTCCAATAACAAAACCGACATAACTCCGCGCGTTTCAGGTATACATTGCTATGCTGGTTTTAGATGTGACTGTTCTTGATTATAATGGCAGTGCTGTGGTACGTGATATTAAGAAGAGGCTAAGTCGATGAATAAGGTAATCACGCTTGAAGAAATGGCAGATTATCTGCGGGTGCATCCTTCCACAATTTATCGGTTGCTGCGCAAGAATCAGCTGCCTGCCTTCAAGGTCGGCAGTGATTGGCGCTTCAATCTCGAGTCAGTCGATAAATGGATTAATCAGGCCGAGCAAAGAGTTGTCTGATTAGGAACATAGTCTGTCGATTACCTGCCGCACGAGATAATGTCTCGGACAGTTCAGGTTTCTTGCGCATAAAGAAACGACCAGTCTTGCCGACTGGTCGTTGAAATCCTGAATTAGTGTGCGCGGCGATTCGCCGAGCAGAGGAGAATCCTGAGACTATTCCTTTTCTGAGGTATCCCGTATCAACATCAGGATAGCAAGAAGTTGCTGAGGCGAAGAGACTCTTCCCATCAGGTTTACGTGCTGGAGAGTCTGGAGCTCGCGAGCCGTCACGCGATAGCGCGTGAGCAGTGCGCGATCGCTGATGAAGCGCTGCCATGAAGGGCTGGTCTTTTTGGGTTCTTCGTACGACGTCGGCGTCAGCAAAGTTTTTGCTTCCGGATGAGCGAGGCCGAAAAGTGCCTGCTGGTCAAGGCCGAGGGTATTGGCCAATCGTCCGATTAGTTTAAGCGACGGACGACGTCGTCCCCCTTCGATAAAGGCGACGTGACTCGCCTCAACTCCGAGCAGGCGGGCGAGCGCGCGCTGGGTGAAACCTAAGGCCAAGCGCCGCTCCTTCAGACAATTCCCGAGGGTTTCCTTGGATTTCATGTGTCAAACTCCCCCAATAACGCCTCGCGCAATTTAGTGTAATGGATCAGTCCCGCCAGCGCATAGAGTTTCTGCCCGGCGGCAAACTTAGCGTCGAGCCGCAGACCGTACTGATCCGCGACGTAGGCAAGTACCTTGGCAAATACAGGATCGGATAGATGCTTCGGCGATGCTTGCGCAGCATCGTTATCCAAGAGCATCCGCGCGATACCTTCAGGATACATACCGAAGCTCACGAGAATGTCGGCCACCAACTCGGCCTGATCGGTCAAATGCTCTTTGTAACCAGTCAGGCTGAGAGATCTGGTAGCGACTGCATTGGAGGCAAACATCCTTGCGGTCAGGTGATGCCCCATTTCGTGAACCAGCGCGGCGCCAACGACCGCCGGATGGTGCGCGATGTTGACACAGATCAGCGGACGGCGGCGCACAGCCTCGCCGTTGGTGTAGAAACCAAGCAGGGAGAGGTCCTCTTTTGCCGAAAAATTCGCGAACTTTATCTCCAGCCCTAACGGAGACCACAGCTGGACAAATTCGTTGGGTGATACGAGCTTGACTGCCTGTTTATTCAAATTCGGCCAAGCCCCGCGTTTAGCTTCTCGAAGTATCTCCTGCAATTCTCCCCGGCTCAATTTCTGCCGCAAGGGCTTCGCGTAGTTCAAAGTCGCGAGCTCGCGAATTTCCGCAAAAGCTTTGGCGTGACCTTCGTGTTTCGGCTGAGCAGCAAGTGGCGAAGTATCCGTCAACTCGGCTGCGAGCCGTTGAAACAGCAGGTTGGGCTTCTTCGCCCTCAGATCGAGGTCCATGCGGCTATGGCCATTGTTTTGCGCAGAATACGAGCACGATACCGCAGATGACACCTAGTTAGCAATAGGAATTGTTCAAGACGCTAATGAAGAGCTAAATTCACAGAGGGGGGGACTGCGGCTTCAGCCGCGGTTATACATTTTTATTCCCAAAATCAAGCCAAAACTTGGAGCGCGAGCGGAAAGGGTCGCCCGCGCCTCCGCAAACTCGCACTCGAAGGAGGAGTGTTTATGGAATTCCGTCAACTCGTTAATGAGGCAGAACGCGACGTTTTCATCGAGCAGGTCGAAAGAGCCCGGGCGGCGGCCGGCATTTTCCGCGAAACCAGCCGCATGCAGTCGGAGAATCGCCGGCGCCTCGCCGCGTCGCAACTTTACGGTCTCTTCAAAGATGAGGCGGCGTCCGCCGACCGCATGATCGCGGGGATCGCGACCCACGATCTCGAAGCCTTTCCACAAAGTTGCCGCGAGCCCGACCTTTCGGACTTTATTCCGCGCACCGTATTCGAATGCAGTGATCACTGGTCGCTCTCCAGCGGCGCCGGATTGTTCGTGTGGGCCGGCCTGGCGAAGCGCATACGTGTGCTCGGCGTCAAAGCCGTCATCGCATATTTGGCCGCCGGGGATCTGGCAAACGAGCACGCAGGCTTTTACGCCGCGATGGGTTTCGTTGGCGCCGGACCGATCGTGGAGCATCCATTCGTGGAGGCCGCCGGCGGCGGCTATCTGCGGGTGCAGCCGGTGATTTTGCAGGGCGCGGCTTTAGTCAACGTGATCGATGCTTTCGCGGCGGAGTTCTCCGACGACGTGCCACGGATGCGAAGCTTTATGCGGCCTTTGCTCCGAGGCTCCTCGCGGCGCCCAAGTCATGTCGAGCGCCGGGCGGCCGCCGCGGTCCCCTCTGCCGCCGAGATGTCCATGGCTGGATAGCCGCTCGATGCGAGGAATCCAAAAATGAGAAACCTAACTAAAGATCAAGCTGAACGAGATGAATCGGCCAACCAAAGATCCGGAGCAGCGAAGATGAATACAAGTAACGAAGTGGAAACCGGCGGCAGGATCGCAACGCCGGTCAAGCTGGGCAAAGAGGAGCTGCTGGCGCTTTCGCAAATCAATCCCCTGATGAGCGTCTATCACATCATGCTTGAGTGGATCCTGATCATCGCGGCGATCGCATGCTGCCAGCATTGGTGGAATCCGTGGTTATACGTGGGGACGGTGATCTTCATCGGGGCGCGACAGCACGCGCTGTTAATCCTCATGCACGACGGGACGCACTATCGGCTGTTCGGCAATCGGCGTCTAAACGACTGGTTGTCGGAATTGCTGTTGGCGTGGCCGCACCTGACCACGATGCGCGCGTACCGCCACAATCACATGAACCATCACAACTTTGTCAATAGCGAACAGGACCCTGACTGGAGGCGCAAGAAAGACAATCCGGAGTGGCGCTTTCCGCAGCCGCTATCGAGTCTCCTACGCATCGCCTTGCGCGACCTGTCGGGAGTGGGCGGCGTCAACCTGATCAGGCTGGCGTCGTCGTTCTCTGCGCCTGACAAGCCCAGCAAGGCCTTTGTGCGCGCGCGCGTCGCTTTTTACGTTGCCGCTCTGGCGGCGATTATCTGGACGCGCGAAGAAGAGGCCTTGATCCTCTACTGGGTGGTCCCATTTTTCACCTGGCTTATCGTGATAATGCGTTGGCGAAGTATCGCCGAGCATTTTGCGATCGACTACACTGCCGGCGCCTTCGGCCAGAGCCGCACGATGCAGGTCGGTCTGGTTGGACGGCTGCTGGTGGCGCCCAAGAATGTCTCCTACCATATCGAGCATCACTTCTTTCCGAGCGTGCCGTTCTTTCGGTTGCCGCAATTGCACGCCTTGTTGATGTCGAAGGCGGAGTTCGCCAGTTCCGCGCATATAACCCGGAGTTATGCGGCCTTGCTGCGTGAGTGCATGGGACGGCCGCAGCCGCATTCAGAGTTGCCGCTGGTGTCGCCGCAGCTAATCGAGGCGTGAGACTTATGAGAAGATGGCGCGGACCCATTGCGGGGGCCGCGCCAGCATATCGCCAATCTGTATAGGCCGGCGAGCACAATGCGATTATCTCGGGTCGCGCGGAGAGTCGCTGATTATCGCGATCAAACGCCTATCTAGCCGACCGGATGGCGTGGCGACAGGCACCCTGTGCTTTAGCGTCATCGGGCGGGGCGAACATCGAGACGCTATGGCGCGTCAAGAGTCATCCTGGATCATTCTTGACCGCCGACAAGCGACCGACGCTGCGTCGCAAATTATTAGCTTTGCTAATGAACGCTCGTGCGCGAAGGTCTGGCGGCGGCTGCTGCGAGGTCGTCTCATCGGGCCTTCTCTTCGTCGCCTTGGTCGGAGGCTGGACGCGGCGTCGAACCGCCTGCGCGATCGCGGGGCGACGGTCGCATACCGGATAAGATCTTCTATGGCTAATTTCCACAGATCGCGCCCGCCCCAAAAGGCGAACCGGCATGCGTCTTCGGATTGGTTCGTTCCCGTCCCGGTAATAGCGTTGAAAGCGTGCATCTCCCCGTGAACCCGCCGATCCTACCGATGCTCGCGCAGCGGATTGATAAATTACCTGCGGGCGAAACCTGGATCTTCGAACCGAAGTGGGACGGGTTTCGCGTGTTGATCTTCCGCGACCGGGACGAAATCCTTATGCAGAGCCGCGAGGCGAAATCGCTGAATCGATACTTTCCCGAGTTGCTCGAGCCGCTGGGCGCGCAGTTGCCCGCGCGATGCGTTCTCGACGGCGAAATCGTTGTCGCAAAGAACGACGGGCTCGATTTCGAGGAATTGCAGCTTCGGATTCATCCAGCCGCCTCGCGGGTTAAACTGCTTTCGCGACAGAGTCCGGCTTCGATCGTCTTTTTCGACCTATTGTGCGAAGGAAACTGCGATTGGCGGACCGCTTCATTCGAGCGGCGGCGCGAGAAGCTGGAGTCGTTGCTGGCAAGCACGATGCCGCCAATCCATCTGACTCCGGCGACGCGTGCACCAAGTGTCGCAGCGGATTGGTTCAGACGCTTTGAAGGCGCGGGCCTCGACGGCGTGATGGCCAAGTCGATTTCCGGCGCCTATCAACCTGACAAGCGCGTGATGTTCAAAGTCAAGCACGGGCGCGACTGCGATTGCGTGGTCGCCGGCTTTCGATGGCACAAGGGAGGGGTCGGCACGGCGATCGGCTCGCTTCTGCTCGGCCTGTTTGACGATTCGGGCGCGCTGCAACACGTCGGCGTGTGCGCGAGCTTCACGCAAACTAAACGCCAGGAGCTGGTGAAATTTCTGGCGCCCTATCGTCGCAACGCTCTCATCGATCACCCATGGAAGTCGTGGGCGGAGCCAACTGCAAATGACGCAACGCCGCGGATGCCGGGAGGCCAGAGCCGTTGGAGCCACGGTAAGGATCTATCGTGGGAACCGCTCAGACCCGAACTGGTAGTCGAAGTCGCGTACGAGCATATGCAGGGCGCCCGCTTTCGTCATATGGCGCAGTTCCGGAGGTGGCGTACCGACAAGCAGCCGCGCGATTGCACCTACGAGCAGCTTGAAGTTGTTCCGCCGCACGAGCTGAAAGCCATTTTTGCCGGATCCATCTGAGCCGGGATGCTCTCAAGGGCCTTTCTTCGACGCGCGCATCGTGCGCCATTCGCGAGTTGGGTCGTCATCAGGATCAGGAGTTTCGTGCGGCGGCCGTAACTTATCGGGCACATGGCGCAGGTTGATTCGGATCCGCGTCCAGGTGGACGATCTGCCGCGCATCGAATCAATCAGCACGTCATCGGCGGCGAGAAGCTTGGCCGCCTCGGCATGTTCGCGTTTCCATCTTTCCAGACCCGAAAACGCGGCCTCCTTACTTGGTGAGTTCGCCACAACTATCACGGGCATCTTCGTTCGCGGTTCGCTGGCGACGGAGCTGGCGCGCGAAGGTGCAATCCGGCGCGGTTCGCCCGCGGTTTTGCGAAAGTGCGGCGGCCAAGGTGCGTCGCCGAGGCCCGCGGCCTCGTCTCGTGCGGCAAGCTCGAGCAATTTTTCGAGCGAACCGGCCGCTCCATCGATACCTTCCTGCGGATCGCCGATCTCGAGAAAACGTTGCGGAATAGTAAGGACGGTAAAGTCGGACGGCTCGCAGTCGGGAACCTCGTGCCAGTGAAGCGGCGCAGAGACGCGGGCGTCGGGGAGCGGCCGCACAGAATAGGCCGAGCAGGTGGTGCGGTCCTTCGCGTTCTGGTTGTAGTCGAGGAACACGCCATGCCGCTCCTCTTTCCACCATTTCGATGTGGCCAGGCTGGGCGCGCGCCGCTCGACCGCTCGCGACAGCGCGAGCGCCGCGCGGCGCACCTCTGCGAAGGTCCACCGCGGATAAATCCGCACATTGATGTGCATCCCGCGCGACCCGCTGGTCTTGGGCCAGCCATACAGGCCCATTTCATCCAGCAGCGACTTCACTTCGAGCGCGACCGTGCGCACGTCCGCCCAACTGACGCCCGGAACAGGATCGAGATCGACCCTCAACTCGTCCGGATGATCGAGATCGCCGGAGCGCACAGGATGCGGATGCAGCTCGATGCAACCAAGATTGACGATCCATGCAAGCCCCGCCGCGTCATCGACAACGATCTCTTCCGCAGTCCGTCCCGAAGGGAACGCGAGCGTTATCGTTCGCAGCCACGAGGGGCGTTGCACTGGTGCACGCTTCTGATAGAAGGCTTCGCCTTCGGCGCCGTTAACGTACCGCTTGAGGACAAGCGGCCGGTCGCGGATTCCGGCGAGCGCGCCCGCCGCGACCGACAAATAGTAGCGAACCAGGTCTAGTTTTGAGAGCTTTGTCTGCTTCGAGAAGTACAGCTTGCCCGGGTTAGTAACCGCGACCTCGTGTCCGTTAATCGAGAGCAACTCCGTAGCGTCTTGCTTCGGCACAAGCTAAGTCTACACCATAAACACGATGTGACAGGATTTGCGCAGACGCTTCGTCACAGACTAAATCGAAAACCAATGAAGATAGCGACCTTCAACGTCAACGGCATCAGTGCGCGCCTATCGGCGCTTCTGCGCTGGCTCGCCGAATCCAAGCCGGACGTTGCGTGCCTTCAGGAGTTGAAGGCGCCGCAGGAGAAATTTCCGGAAGCCGCGATTCGCGCAGCAGGTTATGGCGCGATCTGGCATGGCCAGAAGAGCTGGAATGGTGTCGCTATCCTTGCGCGTGGAGCAGATCCGGTTGAGAGTCGTCGCAGCCTGCCCGGCGATCCAGCGGACTTCAACAGTCGCTATATTGAGGCGCTGATCGATGGCGTGCGCGTGGGATGCCTTTACTTACCCAACGGCAATCCAGCGCCTGGCCCGAAGTTCGATTATAAACTGCGGTGGTTGGAACGCTTGACGAAACACGCAGAGGAACTACTCGCCACGACAGAGCCGGTCGTTCTCGCCGGCGACTACAACGTTATCCCGACTGATATTGATGTCTATAAGCCCGAACGCTGGCTTGATGACGCGCTCTTTCTGCCAGAGGTACGGAGCGCGTTTGCTGATCTTCTCGCAATGGGCTGGACCGACGCGGTGCGTAAGCTCTATCAAGACCAGCGCATCTACACTTTTTGGGATTACTTCCGAAATGCCTGGGTGCGCGATGCGGGACTACGCATCGATCACCTGCTTCTGAGCCCGTCTGCGGCCGCACGTATGGTTAGCGCAGGCGTCGATCGCGAAGTCCGCGGCTGGGAAAAAGCGAGCGACCACGCGCCCGCCTGGATCGTGATCGCGGACGGAGCACAATCTCAATGAGCTCCCATCTGGTCTCCTCGCTATGACATTCGACTACTTCAGGCCGCGTCCGACACGAGCAGAGGGTCGGAAAAGGTATGATCGTCGGGGGCTCGTCTCGCAGAGCTTTCCTGAATAGGGTATTCGCCTACTCGTCTCTTGACTCGGCAAGATATAGCCGAGTATACGCTACAACAGACGAGAGTGAGGAATTAAGGGAAGGTGCGGCTGTAAGTTCACTAGACCCGGTACAGCCAATCTAGATGAGTAAAAGTTCCGTCTGAGAATTTTAGGCGGGTGTGAGTCTGTCACGAGTTAGGGCTGCATTCCCGCAAGCAAGGTGTGCGCATTGCGATGGCATCTAAGGCTGCGAAAGGGCCGGTGAAATCCGATGCTCTGCGTGACACTGACATTTCAGCCCGTTCTTTAGAATTGTATAAAGCGACGGTAGGGAAAATCTTTGACCGGCGCTGCCGATACCTCTCGCCAAGTCGAAGTCACATCAAGGATTCGCTCAAATCCGGCATCGGGGGCGGGCGGCCATTGCTACTTCTCCTCGCCCACTCCGGCTTGGGCAAGACTGAGCTTCTCAGCCGCCTCGCCGATGAACTCTACGATTCGGTGCGATCGATCTTTCTCCAGGGTGACGACTGGGGTTCGTCGAATATGCGCCGGTCGGTATTGGCCGTCTTGTGGTCAGACACACTGGCTCCCGCGGAAATGCTCGATATGCTCGGCGAGTTTGCCCTTCGCCAGAGAAGTGCCGGGAAACGATTCGTCATAATCATAGACGATGCGGACAAGCTTGACGGACATGCGCTCGGGTTGATCTTGCAGATAGCGGAGCTGAGCAATCGGACCGGCAAGCTGGTACAAGTGGTACTTTCCGGACAGCCCGCATTCCGGACCCGCCTCGCTGCGCTTGCTCCGCTAAGCTTCGGACCCGTTGAGACATGGACCTATGAATTTGGAGCTCTCACACCGAGCGAAGCGACCGAGTATATAGGCCATCGACTGCAGATGGCTGGAGAGATCGAAACCAGCGTCTTCTCGCCGGCTGCTTGTGCGCGGATTGCGGATATCAGCCGGGGCGTTCCGGCCGCGATAAATGGTTTGTGCGAGAGGGTATTGGAAACCGTAGGGCGCGAGCGAAAGGCGACCATCAACGGTGAACTCATCGCGCAACTCGGAGATGAATCCGAAGTAGCTGCAAGTCTTCCGGGAGATCGAGTTCCGGCAAAGAATTTACTTACACCAAGATCGTCAGGCAATTCCGCCGACCTGCGCCAGACAGGTCGGGCGTTGCGCAACGTGCTCACTAATCGGCGCGTGCTAACTCTGGCGAGTGCCGGTCCGGCCACGGCGATACTTTTTCTCGCCGTCACGGCTCTCCATAAGGGTATGGCGCCGCGCATGTCGGCGTTATCACACTCTCGCTTCGTGTCGAACTCTGACACACACGCGTCAGCCTCATCGATTTTATCACAGCTGGCTCGGGAGCTCGGGAACGGCGCATCGCTTACACCAGATGCCTCCACCCGGCATGCGATACCCGCGCTACGCGAGCCGCAAACGATGCCTATGCCAGTACTCAGCCGGAACTCACTGCGTGACGGCGTAAGATTGATGCGCAAAGGCGACTATGGCGACGCTCTCAAGATTTTTCACACCGCTCTTGCCGCCGATCCCAACAATCCGGGCTTGCGCGATGCGATCACGCAGGCAGCCAAGGCGAAGCGGGCTGAGCAGAGCGTGTTCATCGATTACGGCGCCGAAACCTCGACCCTGAGATTAGAAGACGAGTCAAGTAATCCTTCAGCCGGTCCAAGGGAGTCAAATCATCCGCCCGCGAACTCCAGCCGACTGGCTTCCCGGAGTGAAGCGCGGAAATCGGCCGGCGTTGTGCATACCCATGCCCAGAACTGCCTACGCGTTGGCCGGAAATTGCTCGCGAGGGGCGACTATGACGGCGCGATCAAAATCTTCCAGGCCGGTCTAGTCACTGATCCTGGGCGCGACGAACTGCGCGATGAGATCGCGCGCGCTTATCGAGCCAAAACGGCGGAGGAGCTGGTCTTGGACATTCCTCCGGACCCTACAAAACCTTGAAGCATGAACCCGAAGGCTGCACTCAAGGTGCATTCTGACGGTCAGCCCCGACCACGAACGCTGCAAACCCGAGACCCCACGCAATTCAGGGACGGAGAGTTTCCTATGAAACGAATCTTGGCCGCTCTGTTGCTTGCAATAGGAATAAGCACCTTGTGTCCGATAGTAAATGCCGCGCCGATCCGACCCCTGAGTGAAAGTGATTTACTGAAGTTGCTGGCGGGGGGAGTTTACCCTAGTCGTGTTGCCGATCTCGTCGAAGAGCATGGAATCACCTTCGCGCCTACCGAGGCCGATCTCTCCTCGCTTCGCCAAGCGGGTGGTGGTGATATAGTAGAAAGAGCAGTAAGAGCCGCCGGGCACCTTGTAATGCAACAGGAACTAAATCTGCCGAAAACTCGCCCTCACACGCAAGCCCATGCTCACAGCCTGCACTATCGGACCCGGTCACCTTCGGTGCCGGCTTCCCTTCCTGCGAAACCCGCAAACAACTTTTCCCCAGTGCTGGAGGTTGGCGGGGGTGATATTCCGATTGGCACCAGGATCAACCCTCGGAACTGGCGCGAATATCAACGGTATATGCCGACCGGGATGATTGCTCTATTCCGCGGTAGCTACTTCTGGAAGATGCCCGCCGATTTCGAAATGGATATTGGCGGCACAACCGCTCTGAAGCCTTCGCGAAATTATCGGGCAGCCACCGAAGAATACAGTCGGCAGGCACGGCTCGTGCTGCTTCCTGATGGACATCACGACATCCAAAATTACCAGGGTGGCGAGCCCTTTCCGAATCCCCAACCGCCCGACAAGGGCGACAAACTTCTCGCTGACTTGTGGTTTTCCTATATCCCCCATCTGGTTGCTGGTACATCTAGCAACCCGCTAACGATCTGCACGCAAACTCGCGAGTCGTATTCCAGTTGCATAAAATTATCTTATGTATATCGTCAGATGGCCTACAACACCGACCCAAATGTTGCAATGGATGAGACGGGCTCAAGGAAGTACTGGTACACGGAGTGGATGTCGATCGAAGAGCCCGAGCAGTTGAAATACACGACGCAGCTGACGCTCTACCCGAAAGACAACCAGCGTCCAATCGAGCAGTCCGTTTTTATCCCGGCGCTGCGGCGCTGGCTTAGAGTGTCACTAACGGCTCGATGTAGTCCTATTGCTGGAACCGATTACACGCAAGATGATTTCAAACGGCAGGGTTTCAATGGCGGGATCGGCTCTTTCGATGCGCGATTTCTGGATCATCGAAGGATTCTGGCGCTGGCCGGCAGCTATGACTCGGTAACAAGCGATTTCCCCGCCGGTTACTACACCACGTTCGGATGGCCCAAGCCGTCTTGGGGAAGATGGCAGTTACGGGACGTCGACGTTATCGACGTTCGCCGAATACCCGCCGAACAGGCAGGCTATTGCTATGGTAAACGCATAATTTACGAAGATTCTGAACTACATTATGCGCTGTGGGAGGATGTTTACGATACAAATCTGCAATTGTGGAAGATGGGTTTTATTGCGCAGCGTACTGTGCCGGCGACTGGACTCGGCGAAGTTCCCGGGGCGTTCACATCGACCGCGTGGGATGTGAAGAGCGGTCACATCACTAACACCTCAACCAGGAGCTCAGGTCGGCGAGACATGTTGGCCGACGCCGACGTTCCCGGCGAATATCAAGATCTCAACACCTACTCTACGATCGCCGGCCTCGCAGAGATTATGAAGTAGATTTTCGCGACATCAGTGAAGTGCTACCGAGGAAATGACTATGAACTTCATGGACCAATTAGACCCTGAGCTGCGCGTCGCGGTGGAGAAACTGCCGACTGATCGACCTTTGGATCTCAATAAGATTCCAGCCGCCCGGGCGAAGATGAAAAAAATGGTGACCGCGATGCTGGCGAACTTCGCCGCGGTAGAGGGTGTCACCAGCCAGGATCAATTCGCACCCGGTTCTCAAGGCGATCCTGCCGTGCGAGTCCGCGTCTATCGGCCAAATGATCAGCCGAGCAAGCTTCCCGCCCTATACTGGATTCATGGCGGCGGATACGTGATGGGAGACATCGAGCAAGACGACCGACTTATGAGGCAACTGGTCAAGAGAATCGGCTGCGTGGCGGTGTCGGTCGATTACCGATTAGCGCCGGAACATCCGTTTCCCGCACCAGTCGAGGATTGTTATGCCGGCCTAAAGTGGCTGTTTGCCCATGCCGACGAGCTTGGTGTTGAGTCATCTCGGATCGCCATTGGGGGCGCAAGCGGCGGCGGCGGCTTGGCCGCGGGATTGGCATTGCTGGCGCGCGACCGTGGCGCAGTGCAGGTCGCTTTTCAACTTCTCATCTACCCGATGATCGATGATCGTAACGTTACCCCGGCCAGTTATGCGATTACCGACCCGCGCATGTGGAATCGCGAGAGCAACCGCCTGGGCTGGAAAGCCTACCTGGGCCGCGACGGGGGTGGGGCCGACGTCTCGCCCTATGCGGCGGCGGCGCGGGCTACCGATTTGACCAATCTGCCGCCGACCTACATTCCAGTTGGCGCACTCGATCTTTTTGTGGACGAGAATATCGAGTACGCCCAGCGTCTCATCGAGGCGGGCGTGCCCACTGAGCTCCACGTTTATCCTGGGGCCTTTCATGGCTTCGATCTCTTCGCGCCGTCGGCGATGGTGTCAAAGCAATTCAAGGCCGACCGCGATAACGCGCTCAAGCGCGCGCTGCATGATGCCGCAAGATAACTGCTCCTGACGCTGTCCGGCGCCGCGAAAGCTCGCGGAATCTCGGGCCCACGCGCCTGGGTCGCGCCGTTCGGCGTCTAATCTGATTTCGCGACGGGCTGGCGGATGGGGCAGTCTGCTTCGAACTGTTCTCTGTATTAAAGTTCCCTGATTTACCCGCAAATTCAGGGAAACGGCTAAAAGGACGGCTTAGCAATCGATCGAAAGAAGGCGTATCTGGGCGATTATCGCGTAAATTCCCTACGACGCATAACAGCGAAATGTAAAGCGCCGAAGAGGGAATTTTTATGTCCAGAACAGGGAAAAGATTTTTCGACATCAGGGATCGCGATGCGGTGCCATTTTGAAGCTCAGCGGCCGCGGCCAACCCAGACGACGCGCCCAACCACTTGAACTCCGCGGCCCATCGAGGAGTAATTCTTGGCGATCGATCTGATAGGCGGCGGAGGCCTCAGCCAACAGTGCGCCATTTGCCGGAATCGAACCCGCGGCTCGACTCAAACGTGGTTCAATCGCGCTGACGCGGTTGTCGGGCCGGTTGAAGATGCCTCTGAGGCTAAATCCCGGCAGACTCAGAAGGTAGGCTCCGTCGCGCGCGAGTTGCGCCTGCCGGCGATCGATCAACAACAAATCGCCTTAGGTGATGTCGAACAATTCCGCTGGTGCGGCAATCGCCAGGAGCGACTGCCAGGTAGGTTCGCTGATTCCCAGCGTGCGCTCGAGATAATGGCGGCTGAAGGGGAGCTGATTGAGGATCGTCGGATGGATTAGTGAGGC
Organism: Candidatus Binataceae bacterium; assembly: GCA_035308025.1. Lineage (NCBI taxonomy): Bacteria > Candidatus Binatota > Binatia (SeqCode) > Binatales (SeqCode) > Binataceae (SeqCode) > Binataceae bacterium (SeqCode). The sequence continues at coordinate 3,190 of DATGHL010000029.1, read as the reverse complement.
GTTGGGATCGTGTTGATCCACCAGCAAAACATCCGCGAGCAAAGCCCCGGATTGTTGGCCGTCGCCGCGCATCTGGCCGCGGCCGGTTAACAGCCAGGTCGCGTCGACATTGGCGACGCGCGCCAGGGTCGTGAGGGTGTCGATGCCCGGCCGCGAACCCGTCGCGTAGTTTTGCAACGTGGTGACTGGGATGCCGCTGGCCTTGGCGAGCGCGTAGCGCGAGCCGAATTCAGGCCAGCGCTCATGAAAGACGTTGTGGTCTACGTGACGGCGTGTCACCGCTACAGCGAGCGCCGAGCCTGTGCGCTGACACTCCAGGTCCGCTCGACCCAGCGCAAGCCGAGCCGGCGCAAGCCCCACACGGCCATCCGCCTACGGATGCATGAGATCGCGCAGACCCGGGTGCGTTATGGCTATCGGCGGGTACACATTCTGCTTAAGCGTGAGGGCTGGAGCGTGGGCCGTAACCTGGTTTATCGTCTGTACCCGAAGAGCGCCTGGTGCTGCGTCGCTGGCGCCCGCGCCGCCGCAAGGCGGCGGTAAATCGCGAGGCGCGCTACCGCCCCACACGGGTTAACGACGCCTGGAGTGTGGATTTCGTGCACGACCAACTGAGTAATGGGCAAAGCTTCCGGGCTTTGACAGTGATCGATGTCTACAGCCGCGAAGCCCTGGCGATCGAGTTAGGTCATCGTTTACGCGGTGAACAGCTAGTAGCAGTACTCAACCGGCTGGTACAGAAACACGGCGCGCCGCGCTGCCTATTCGCGGATAATGACGCGGAGTTTACCGGGCAATTAATGGACCTATGAGCTTATCATCATGGCGTGCGCATTGACTTCTCGCGACGCGGCAAACCGACGGGGCCTGGGTATGCTAGCAATCGTTGGCCTATCCCATCGCGCTCGAGCTCCAACTTGAGGAAGTGAACGCTGCCGAGTCGCAGATAGCGCTGGAAGGTATCTCTAACCGTAGCGGCTTCCACCAACAAGCTTTTCGAATGCCGGATGATTCCGTGAGCGCGGCGCGCCATATGACCTTAGGATCGACGTCCCGATGACCGAGCCCCAGCAAGTGATGGCTAGCGCGGTTTACGAGGTATTGCCCAACTGGCGCTTGCTGGGAAACGTGGGATTGAGAATTGGCAGGCCTTCGGCGAGTTCCCAGTTGGAACCTAGGCGACCAATCAGAAGACGGTTGGGGCGAATCTGCATTTTTCAGATACCTGTCAGATTGCGATCGGGCAGCAATCCCACGTCGCCGAAAAATGGGTCTGGTCAGCGAGATTTGCCTATGACAGTTCGCCGGGTTCCAAGGCGAACCGTAATGCGGTCCTGCCGATTGATCGTCAGCTACGCTACGGGACCGGCAACCAATACGAGATCAGTAGGGATGTCACCGCCGGCGCCGCGTGGGAATTCATGGACGCCGGTCACGCACCATTTAGTAATAGTCGCGGACCGCTTGCGGGAACTCTGCAGGGACATTTTTCGACGAACTATCTTTTAAGCTCGTTGCGCTCAATGTCAGGTAGAAATTCTAGTTCAATCGCCCTCGCGCAGTTGTCAACAGGAGCTTTTCCTCTTAACATACCCCTAAGGTTATTTGGATCGGCATACTACCAATGATATTTGCCGTCCAAGAGGCAGAACATGCCTGTCCATTCTGATGTATTCGGCCAGCAGTGGAATCTGCAATTCGCAATAACCCTGTAATTCCACTCGTCAAAGGTAATCTTTTGAGTGATTAGCGAGCGCCGGAGAACCACACCGTGCCGATCACGGATCCAGTCGTTGTCTAACAAAGTTCCATGAAAATTGTGGGACAGGCGCTCCTCTCGATCGTCTTGCTGATGGTCGCTTGCAGCGCGCCGGCGTGGGGAAACGCGGCCGACGCAGCCGGCGCCGAGAGCGAAGAGGACCAACTGGCAGGTGAAGTCGACGATCCGACCGCGATTCTGACGCAACTTAAATTTCAAGATTTCTACACCCCTGGGAGTTTCGAGACGTCAGCGCAAACCAACACTGTCCAATTGCAGGCGGTGATTCCAACAAACCACTTCTCGCTTATTCCTTTCCAGCAGGTCATAAGACCTACGTTCAAGTTACAGACTTTTGCGACGTCAGAGGGCAGCGACAGCAAAACCGGGTTCGCCGACATGGAGTTGTTGGATCTGTTCATTTCGAATTGGCCCGATCCGAAACGGACCGGATTCGGGTGGGCCGTGGGACCGACATTCGTGTTCCCGACCGGCCAAGTGCCTGGGGCGGGCAAGCGCGCTTGGGAGGTAGGACCGGCCGCCGCGGCAGTTTATCGGGGCGTTCCGCATCTGATGCTGGGGGTTCTTTTCCAGAACCCGATTTCCTTCGCCTATACGAATCCGGCGGCAACTCCTCAAAGTCAAATGAAGCTCCAACCACTGATCTCGTACACACTTGGCCATGGCTGGTATGTGAAATCAGCCGATTCGACTTGGACCGTCAACTGGCGGCACGGCGGTTCGACGACAATTCCGATCAGTTCGGGTTTCGGGAAAGTGTGGAGGTTCGCAGGGCCTGAACTCAATACCTGGGTCTCCGGCGAGTGGACAGCCTATCGGCAATTTGCAGGGATTACCCCACGGTACACCGTCAGGTTCGGCCTGACCGTTGCCTTACCTCAAGTTGAGCTCTAGACGGACGATCAGCTTGATTAGCCGCACACACAACGAGCCGATCAACGACCCGATGCTAGTGGCCTGCCCGCGTTACAAAACAAATTCACTCAATCGGACTTTCGCTCTGACTGTAGCCGCGCCGATGCTCTATGTAATTGCGAATTCCGTGCCCATGCTCCGGTCTCACGATCCTTGGACGGGCAGCTTCATCACGGTCTTCGGAGGTGTCGAGACTCTTTGGCAGGATTGGCAAGGGCTGGCCGCGGCGCTGGCGTTTTTCACAGCACTTCTAGCGCACCGGCTCTTCAGATCGGTCTGATGCTCGCGATCGTGGTAGGGGCTCTACGCACACCCGTACAGCGGTGGGTGGCGACTTTGATGCGCCATCAACCCGTTGGCCTTACCCCTTTTGATATCCCATTCGTAACTTAGTGTCGGCCGCCGTTTCGGCTCATTTGTCATCCCAAGTTTTTCCGGCCGCCCTTCATGTCCTGAGGGCGGTCGAAAAACTGTCGGGTTTTGGATTCGAGGCCG
>DATGHL010000028.1 GCA_035308025.1 Candidatus Binataceae bacterium | reverse complement strand
TATGCAGATTGGCGGCGCGACGTTCATGGCGATCTACATCTTCGCCTTCACCTACATAGTTTTCTCGATCGTGAACGCGATCAGCCCGATGCGCGTCTCGAAAGAGGTCGAACTGGAGGGGCTCGACGTACCGGAGTTCGGCCTGTCGGCCTATCCGGAGGACGAGATCGTCAGCACCGAGGCCGCATAAATCCGTCAGACCGTCGCAGCATCTCGTTAACGATTCTCAGCCCCCCTGCCATTGCGCGCGCTAAGCCGCAGTGGCAGGGGCCTTTCTGCAAGTGGCGGGGCTAGAACATCGCCTCGCCGGGCTCCAGGCCGAGCAACAGGCGGCCTGCCGGGCGATACATCTTCAAATGAACCACGCGGTGCTGGCACGCGGTAATGATGTCGCGGAGGTCGCGGTCGAGCCGGCCCGAGCGAAAAATCGAACTGGTGCCGGCGGTATCGTACAGGGTCGTGATGATCTGCTTGGCCGCCTGATGAGCGTAGGTGATCATCATTCGATACTGGGCGCGTTGCCGTGGCGAGGGTTTGTCGCCGCGACACAAAGTCGCCCACAAATCCTCCAGCGTGGCGTAAACGTAGCTGCGCGCAGCGCCGAGATGAGCCTCCGCCCAGGCAATGGTCTCCTGAACTACGGCATCATCGCGCATCAGCGAGCCGACGGCGAAGCCGCCCTTGCGCGCGCATAGCTCCTCGACGAAATCCAGCGTGCTCTGCGCGATGCCAAGCGGCACGCCGGCGTGGGAGACCAGAAACAGGGGCGGAAACGCGTAAAGTGGGCTCGGCGTGCGCGGCGGCTCCAGCATCGTGGTGCTGTGGGCGAAAGGCACGAAAACGTCTTTGACGACGACGTCGTTGCTGCCGGTGCCGCGCATACCGGTGGTGTCCCAGACGTCGACGATCCGGACGTCGGTGATCGGGAGGAGCAGGGCGCGGAACTCGGGATTGCGGCCATGGCGGCGCGGCTCGCCATTTTCGTGGATGATGCAGCCGCAAAGAATCGTGCCGGCATGGTGGCATCCGCTGTTGAAGTGAAAAGTGCCGCTCAACCGATAACCGCCCTCGATCAGGTCGGCGCGCTGCGGCGGTCGAATCTGTCCGGCCAGCACGCTCTCAACGCCGCCAAAGAAGTGTTGCGCGACCGGCGCTTCGAGAAACGCTGCGATAAAACTGCCCGCCGTCGAGATCATCGAGAGCCAGCCCACGGAGCCTTCAACGCGTGAGAGTTCCTCGACCACCCGCACCTGATTGATCGGATCGAGTTCCATGCCGCCGTAGATGCGCGGCACGCCCATCCGGAAGACCCCGGCCTCCATCAGGTGGCGCGCGAGCGTCGGCGGCAGGCGGCGTTCGGCTTCGATAGTTGCAGCCGCGGCGCGGATTTCCGGTTCGAGCGCGCGCACCGCCGCGAGTATTTCCCGGGCTTCCGAAGCCGCGTCCTTCGCTTCCATCAATACGTTCTCCTGATCTGCCTTGAGTCGATACTTGATCCACTCCCTTCCGCGATCACATCAAAAGTGAGCCGGATTACCAACGATGCCGCGCGCCGCCGCAGGCTCAGTTCCACGAGCAAGGGCGCGATGCGATAATGTAACTCAGCCACACCGTCATTCCGGTCTTCCACCATGCGCATCTTGAGCCTTCGCCACATCACTACCTATCGCTATGCCAAACCGGTCGTCCTCGGTGATCATCGCCTGATGCTGCGGCCGCGCGACAGTCACGACCTGCGCTTGCTCGAAACCAGGCTTACGATAACGCCAGAGCCCGCGGCGATTCGCTGGATGCATGACGTCTTCAGCAACTCGGTGGCGGTGGTGTCATTCGCCTCGCCGGCGGACCTTCTGTCGATCGAGAGCGCGATCCGGCTTGACCATTTCGAGTCCAGCGATCCCCCGTCCGCCCTGGAGTCTTACGCGGAAACGTATCCTTTCAGCTACTCGGCCGACGATGTGCCGGATCTGAACCGCTCACTCGAACGCCACTATCCGGATCCGGAGCATGAGGTCGATCTCTGGGCCAAACGTTTTCTCCAAACCGAAGGGCCGACAAATACCCTCGCGATGCTGGTGCAGATGACCAAGGCTATCAAGGCGGACGGTTTCACCTACGCCGCCCGCGCCGAAGAAGGCTGTCAGGCGCCGGTCGAGACCTTACGTTTGCGCAGCGGAAGCTGCCGCGATTTCGCGCTCCTGATGATGGAGGCCGTACGCTCGCTCGGCCTGGCCGCCCGTTTCGTCAGCGGCTACATCTATGTACCCGGAGCGCAGTCACAGAACCTCGGCGGCGGGGCGACCCACGCGTGGCTGCAAATCTATCTGCCCGGAGCCGGCTGGATGGAATTCGATCCGACCAACGGCATCGTCGGGAATCGCGATCTGATCCGGGTCGCGGTGGTGCGCGATCCCTCGCAGGCGATTCCGGTTACCGGCAGCTGGACCGGCGCTGCGGGGGACTTCCGCGGGATGGAAGTTGATATCCAGGTAACTGCGGAAACCTAAGCGCTGCGCGCTTTTTTAGCTGCGCCGCCGGATTTCGAAGCCGCGATACTTGCCTCGTTTTTTCAATCTTGATTCCCTCATGAAGAGCGCTGCGTCGCCGCTATGGCGACGTGCCAAGGCCTCGGGAATCAAGCCATCATGGCGATCCGCGTCGCGTTGCATCACCAGACCGATTACCGTTACGACCGCCTCGTAACACTCTCGCCACAGGTAGTGCGGCTGCGTCCCGCGCCGCATTGCCGCACGCCGATCACCGCGTATTCCCTGACGATCGCGCCGCGTGATCACTTCATCAACTGGCAGCAGGATCCGCAGAATAATTTCATTGCACGAATAGTTTTCCCCAATCAGGTCCGGCATTTTGCGATTGAAACCGACTTGGTGGCGGAAATCACCGTCATCAACCCGTTTGATTTTTTCCTTGAGCCCTACGCCGAAACCTTTCCCTTCGCTTACGAAGAAGGTCTGGTCAAGGAGTTGGCGCCGAACCTCGCCGCGCCGCCGATGGGACCGCGGTTGGCGGCCTTCATTGCTGCGACCCAACTCACGCGCCGGCCTACCGTGGACTTCCTGGTCGAGCTCAACCAACGCGTGCAGCGCGCGGTCGGCTATGTAATCCGCATGGAGCCGGGTATCCAATCCTGCGAAGAGACGCTCGAGTTGAGCCGCGGGTCGTGTCGCGACAGCGCTTGGCTGCTAGTCGAAATCCTGCGCAATCTCGGCCTTGCCGCGCGCTTCGTCTCAGGCTACCTGATCCAGCTCAAACCCGACGTCAAGGCGCTCGACGGCCCGATTGGATCGGATCGCGACTTCGCCGATCTCCATGCATGGGCGGAGGTTTATCTGCCGGGCGCGGGCTGGGTCGGACTCGATCCGACCTCGGGGCTGTTCGCCGGCGAAGGCCATCTGCCGCTGGCCAGCACGCCCGACGCCTCTTACGCGGCGCCGGTTGCGGGCGCGATCGGACCGTGCGAAGTCGAGTTTGCTCATGCGATGTCGGTCGTCCGCCTGCATGAGGATCCACGGGTAACGCTGCCTTACTCTGACGAGCAATGGGCACGCGTCGACGCGCTCGGCGAAGCGATCGACGCGGAGATCAGCGCGGCTGATATTCGGCTCACGATGGGTGGGGAGCCGACCTTCGTTGCGATCGACAACTTCGACGATCCCGAATGGCAGACCGCTGCGCTCGGAGCGCAAAAACGCGAGCTCGCCGAGCGCCTGCTGCGGCGTCTCCAGCAGCGTTTCGCGCCCGGCGCTCTGCTCCATTTTGGACAGGGCAAATGGTATCCGGGCGAACCTCTGCCGCGATGGGCGCTCAATTGTTACTGGCGCAAGGACGGCGAGCCGATTTGGCGCGACAGCGCGTTCATTGCGAGCCCGGATGGTGACGACAATTTCGGTCCGCCCGAGGCACATCGCTTTATCGAGGCTCTGGCGCAGCGGCTCGGCGTCGATCCCAAATACGTAATGCCGGCCTTCGAGGATCGCGTCCATTACGAGCAGCGCGAACGTCAACTGCCGATCAATGTCGCTGCGATTGATAACCGTATCGACGATCCGATCGAGCGCGCCCGTTTGCGGCGTGTCTTCGAGAGCGGCCTCGATAGTCCCGCCGGCTACGTGCTGCCGCTGCAACGCGCAGTCGGCCATGAAGTTGATAAAGATTGCCCCGCATGGCAGAGCGGACTCTGGACACTCCGCAGCGATCGTCTTTATCTGGTTCCGGGTGATTCGCCACTGGGCTTGCGTTTACCGCTCTCGAGCCTGCCGTGGGTCGCGCCGGAGGACCTGACGCCGTTTTTTGAGAGCGATCCGATGGCGCCTTCGGAGCCGTTGCCGCAGTGGCAAAAAGCGCCGTCTCTTGAGACGAAGCCGCGCGCTCGTCAAGACTCGCCGCGTGACCGGATCCCGGCAATTGGCGAATCCGCCGCGTGGGTGGTGCGGACGGCCCTGTGCGTCCAAGCGCGCGAGGGCCGCCTGCATGTTTTCATGCCACCGGCTCACTCCGCGACTGAATATCTCGAGTTGATCTGCGCGGTCGAGGACACCGCAGTCGCGCTCAAGACGCCAATCGTAATCGAGGGCTACACTCCGCCCGCCGATTCCCGCATCAACCGCCTCGCCGTCACCCCGGACCCCGGGGTGATCGAAGTTAACATCCAGCCCGCCAACAATTGGACCGAGTTGCGGGAGATCATCACCGGAGTGTACGAGGACGCGCGGCTCTGCCGTCTGGGCAGCGAGAAATTCATGCTCGACGGGCGTCATGCCGGCACCGGCGGCGGCAACCATTTCGCGGTCGGCGCCGCCACTCCGGCCGACAGTCCGTTCCTGCGCCGGCCCGACCTGCTGCGCAGCATGCTCGCCTACTGGCTCAACCACCCGGCGCTTTCGTACCTTTTTTCGGGACTTTTCATCGGACCGACCAGTCAAGCGCCGCGCATCGACGAGACCCGCCAGGACAGTCTCTACGAACTCGAAATCGCCTTCGCCCAGGCTTCTGCTCCCGGCGCGCATCCGACACCGCCGTGGCTGGTCGATCGGATTTTTCGCCACCTCCTCGTCGATGTCACCGGCAATACCCATCGCGCGGAATTCTGTATCGACAAGCTTTATTCGCCCGATTCTGCGACCGGACGGCTGGGGCTGGTTGAATTGCGCGGCTTCGAGATGCCGCCGCACGCGCGGATGAGCCTGACGCAACAGCTTCTGGTGCGCGCGCTCATCGTATGGTTCTGGCGCGAGCCGTATCGATTTCTCCCGACCGAATGGGGCACGCAACTGCACGATCGCTTTATGCTGCCGCATTTCGTCCTTAGCGATTTCAACGACATCATCGAAGACCTGCGCCGCGCCGGCTACCCTTTCGACCGCGAGTGGTTCGCGCCGCATACTGAATTTCGCTATCCGCGCATCGGCCGGGTCAGCTATGCGGGGATTGATCTGGAGCTGCGGCAGGCGACGGAGCCTTGGTACGTCCTCGGTGAAGAAGCCACGGTCGGTGGGACCGCCCGCTACGTTGATTCCTCGGTCGAGCGGCTGCAGGTCAAAGTCGACGGGCTCAATGGCGAGCGCCACGCCGTGATCTGCAATGGCCGCCGCGTGCCGCTCCATCCGACCGGCACGCGCGGGCAATTCGTCGCGGGCGTGCGCTATCGCGCCTGGCAACCGCCGTCATGTCTGCATCCCACGATCCCGGTCCATGCGCCGTTGATCTTCGATATCGTGGATACGTGGAGCGGGCGCGCGGTCGGCGGATGCACCTATCACGTCGCGCATCCGGGCGGCCGCAACTACGACACCTTTCCGGTCAACGCCAACGAGGCCGAGGCGCGGCGCGCGGCGCGTTTCGTCCCGTTCGGCCATTCGCCGGGTCCGCTGCCGACGCCAGCGCATGAGACTAATCCCGCGTTTCCGCTGACGCTCGACTTGCGCCGCTCACCACCATAATTCAGCGCCGCCAAAACCGGGCATTGAAGAAGACCACGCTTGAAATAGCCGCCCCGAGGGCGATTATTGGGGCTCGTTTTGCGGTACCGCCACCTTGAGCAGCAGACGGCCGGGACTCAAGCGCGGGCCGCGTCTTCAGTCCACAACGGGGGTTTTCAATGTCATCTGAAACTCGCATCGGCAGGTCTGGGTCGGCTACGTACGGGAGTGGCGGAACCAATTCCGGCGGGATCACCCGCAGACGGTTTGTTCAGGGCGTGCTCGCCGGCGGAGTAGTCGCCAGTTTGGATCTGTGGCGATGGCCGGCATCCGCAGCCGTAAACGCGGCAGATCCTCCGACGCTCTCGGGGAACTCCTTCAACCTGATCGTCGAGCAGGTTCCGGTGAACTACACCGGGCGCCCCGCCTACGCCACCGCGGTCAACGGTTCAGTCCCGGGACCCACCCTGCGATGGCGCGAGGGCGACACGGTTACGCTGGCCGTCAGCAATCGGCTTAAGGACACATCTTCCATCCACTGGCATGGAATTCGGACCCCCTCAGACATGGACGGTGTCCCAGGCCTGGGCTTTCCCGGGATTCCGCCGGGCGAGACTTTCGTCTATCGGTTTCCGGTCCGCCAGAGCGGCACCTACTGGTATCACAGCCACAGCCGCTTCCAGGAGCAGACCGGGCAATACGGCGCGCTCATTATCGAACCTCAGGATAAGCATCCGGTCGATTACGATCGCGAGTACGTGGTGGTGCTTTCGGATTGGACCGACACGGATCCGGAGGTTCTCTTCAGCAATCTCAAGCAACAGAGCGACTACTACAACTTCCATCAACCGACGGTCGGCACTTTCCTCTCGGATGCTCGAACGAAGGGCCTTGGGGCGACGACGGCGGAGCGTCTTAGATGGGGCCGCATGAACATGAGCCCCAACGACATTCTCGATGTCAGTGGGGCGACTTACACCTACCTGATTAACGGGCAACCGCCGGCAACCAATTGGACCGGCGTGTTTCGCCCTCACGAGCGTGTGCGCCTGCGCTTCATCAATGCGTCGTCGATGAGCATCTTCGATGTGCGCATCCCCGGCCTGCCGATGGCGATCGTGCAGACCGACGGCAACGACGTCGAGCCGATCGAAGTCGATGAGTTGCGGATTTCGGTCGCCGAAACTTACGACGCGATCGTGCAGCCGCGAGACGCGCGCGCCTACACGATCTTCGCGCAGGCCGAGGACCGCACTGGCTATGCGCGCGGGACCCTCGCGCCGGCTTATGGGATGAGTGCGGAAATCCCCGCCATGGACCCGCGGCCTCAACGTACGATGATCGATATGGGAATGCAGATGTTCGGCATGGGGAATATGTCGGCTCCGGTCATGGAGATGGGCGATATGTCCGGGATGCCGGGTATGGAGATGGGTAATATGCCCGGCATGAGCATGCAGCCTGCTAACGCAGAAGTTCGAGTCGCGTCGCGCGCGCCAATGACGGGTGAGAATGCGCCGGGGCAGCCCGGACCGCGCACCAGCGCCGCAGTGGTCGGTCCCGATCTCGGCGACAGCAAGGCGCCGCTTGCACAAAATGTAAAAGCCCGCCCCGGTCCGCAAGTCGATAATGTCGCCGCGATGCCAACGAATCGGTTAGCGCGCCCCGGCGAAGGCTTTCCACCGGGCCGCCGTGTGCTGGCCTATTCCGATTTACGCGCGGTCTACCGTGGAACTGATCCGCGGCCGCCGGCTCGCGAAATCGAGCTCCATCTGACCGGCAACATGCAACGCTTCATATGGGGGTTCAATGGCGAGAAATTCAGCGATGCCGAGCCGATCCGGCTGCAGCTCGGCGAGCGCGTCCGCATCATTCTGGTCAACGACACGATGATGGAACACCCGATTCATCTTCACGGGCTCTGGAGCGAGCTGGAAAACGGCAATGGTGAGTTCCGACCATACAAACACACCCTCAATGTTAAGGGCGGCGAGCGGCTGAGTTTCCTGGTCAGTGCTGATACACCGGGCCAGTGGGCCTTCCATTGTCATCTGCTCTACCACATGGAGGCGGGCATGTTTCGCGCCGTGATCGTCTCGTGAGGATGGCCGCAATGACTTGCCTGATCGTGGCCGCGGTGACGATCGCCGGCGCTGCCGCTAACGCTCAATCGTCGAGTCCTGCGACGCCAGTTTACACGCAGTACGGAGAACCGCCCGTCATGGACGACACGATCTTCTACCATCTGCTATTCGATGAACTCGAAGGCCGCACCAATGGGCCCGATAATGAATTTCGTTGGGACGGTGAGGGCTGGGCCGGCACCGACATGAACAAGCTCTGGTTCAAGTCCGAAGGCTTCGTCGAGCATGGCAAAATGACCGATGGCGATCAGGAAGTGCTGTATGATCGGCCGATACCACACTTCAGGTTCTTCGACGTTCAAGCAGGCGTGCGTTACGACTTGGATTCCAATCCCGGACGCGCCTGGGGAGCTATCGGCGTCGAAGGTCTGGCGCCTTATTGGTTTCAATTCGCGCCGACCTTCTACTTTAGCGACAAAGGCCATTTCGCCGGGCGAATAAACGGCTCCTATGATCTCCTGATTACGAACCGCCTCATCGCGCAGCCGCAAATCGAAATGAATTTTTACAGCAAAAGCGACCGGCGCCGCAGCGTCGGCTCGGGCCTCTCGGAGATCGATACTGGCCTGCGCATCCGCTACGAAATCAGCCGCAAGTTCGCGCCGTATGTCGGCGTCGCTTATACCGGCACATTCGGGGACACCGCTACCTTCACGCGCGAGGAAGGCGGCAACCCCAATGATCCGCGTTTCATCTATGGCCTTCGCCTCTGGTACTAGAGCAGGCGGCTGATCATTCCATCTGCGAGGCTAGAGCTGCGCGGCGCGCTCGACGGTCGGCGCGAGCCGGCGAATTATCTCCAGCGTCCGTCCCTGCGCCATCGCGATCGCATCGCGCTGCGAGAAGAGCACCAGGCGCTCGGCGCCGGTCTCCGCGTAGAGCTTGAGCTGGTCACTCGAGATACCATCGTCGCCGGGCGAAACGAACGCCATGATATGAAGCGAGTCCGGGTTACGGCCGCGCTCGGCGACGAGTTTGCGCAGTTCGGCGACGTCGCGCTTGAAGCTCTCTGGTTTGGCGGCGAGTGGGCACCAGCCGTCGTATGTACGTGCCACCCGCTCACGGCCTTTTGGCCCGTGGGCGCCAAGTAGGATCGGCGGGCCGCCCTTCTGGATCGGCTTCGGATCGCAGCGCACCACCGGAAAACGGACGATATCGCCCTGATAGCTCGCCTCCGCGTCCGTCCATAAGAGGCGTAGCGCTTCGACGGTTTCGCGCAGCCGTTTCCACCGTGTCCCGAAATTCGCGCCAGTCGCCTCCGTCTCCTCCTTGAGCCAACCCGCGCCGACACCGAGTATGATTCGGCCGCCCGAGACAATATCCAGCGTCGCGATCATTTTGGCGGTCACCAGTGGTTCGCGCTCGGGTAGCAGGCAGATCCCGGTGCCGAGCTTAATCCGCCGCGTGACACCCGCGGCCAGCGCCAGCCCGACAAATGGATCCATCCAGCGTCCGTAATGCTCGGGCAGCGCGCCACCACCCGGCGGCGCTGTCTTGAAGCCGACGGGAATGACGGGATGTTCAGGTATGAAGAACGACTCGTAGCCCAGGTTTTCAGCCTCGCGAGCGATCTCCGCCAAGTTTCCGCTTTCGGCCGTCGCCGCGATCATCACTCCAATTTTCATCAGCAGCTCCTTCACGCGACAACGCGCGCAACATGATCGTTGAACGGCGCCGGCTAGTTCCGGCGCACGTTGCGGAACGGGCCGGTGTCGAACCGCGGCTCTTTTGGTAGTTCGAGTACACGCTCGGCGATGATGTTGCGCTGGATCTCGTCGGTGCCGCCCGCGATCGAGACCGCAGGCACCGAAACCAGAATCTCGGCGATGATTCCCTCACGCGGACTCCCGCCGCCAGTGAGCATCGCTGCGGTCCCGGTAATCATCGTATGGACGTGCGCAGCGGCGCGGGCGACATTGCTGGCCGCCAGCTTTCCCAGCGAGCCTTCCGGGCCCTGCGGCCGTCCCTGTCGTTGAGCGGCGCGGGCGCGGCGCGCGGTCCATTCGGCCGACTTCGCCATGATCATCAACTTGGCGATTTCCTGGCGGACGTGAGGATCCTTGTTCGCGCCGGTCTCTTTGGCGCGCTCGATGACGAGGTCCACGCGACCGGCGCGCTGCGGATACCATTTGTACGGCTGGTTGGCCTTGTCGAGTTCGGCGCGCTCCTCGGCGTGGATTCGTCCCTGCCGCGTGCCGCGCTTCGACGGTGGCGCCAGCCCGTCGGCGCCGCGGCGCTCGTGAGCGAGGGTCGTCATCGCGACCTTCCAGCCGTCGCCGACGCCGGCGACCAGGTTCTCCGCCGGCACCGTCGCGTCGGTGAAGAACACCTGGTTGAATGACGCGTGCCCATTCATTTGCTTGAGCGGCTGCACATCGACGCCTGGCTGCCTGATGTCGATCACGAAGTACGACAGCCCCTCATGTTTGGGCGCGTCCCAATCCGTGCGCGCCAGCAACAGGCCGTGATCGGCATGATGGGCACTCGTCGTCCAGACCTTCTGTCCGTTGATGATCCAATGGTCGCCGTTCAATTCTGCGCGGGTCGTCGCGCCCGCCAGATCAGAGCCGCTGCCAGGCTCGCTGAAGAGCTGGCACCAGGCATCTTCTCCGGTGAGAATGCGGCGGAGAAACTTCTTTTTTTGCAGATCAGATCCATGCTCGAGCAGCGTGGCTGCCGCCAACAGCCGCACGCCCGATTTCGCCGCGCCCACCGCGCCCACCGCGGCAAATTCCTCTTCCACCACGCGAACCAACCCGACCGGCAAGCCCCGGCCGTACCATGCCTGCGGCCACTGCGGCATCCCCCAGCCGGAATCCGCGAGCATTCCACGCCACGCCACCAGCGACATCTCGGGATCCCAATGGGCCGCGAGCCAGGCCCGCACCTCGGCTCGCACGTCGGCTTCGCTGATCTTGTCCATGCTCAAACTCCCCAGCGCTGCATCAGGAGCTCCCGATGGTAACTCGGCTGCCCGAGGAAGACTTCGGAGCTTTTCGCGCGCTTGAACCAGAGATGCGTGTCGTTATCCCAGGTGAAGCCGATGCCGCCATGAATCTGGATGCAATCGGCTGCGATCCGCATATAGGTTTCCGACGTCGCCGCCTTCGCCAGACTCGCCAGCGCAGGCCATTCCGGATCGTCCACCGCCGCGGCCTGAGCCGCGTAATAAGCCGCCGATTTTGCCAGCTCGACGTCCAGCAGCATGTCGGCGCACTTGTGCTTAATCGCCTGAAACGAACCGATCGTGCGCCCAAACTGAACCCGCAGCTTCGTATAGTTCACTGCCGACTCGAACAACGCCTGAGCGCCACCTACCATCTCGTTGGCGAGCGCAATCGCCGCCTGGTCCAGCGTTCGCAGTAACGGCGTTCCGCCGTTATCGAGGTTGCCGAGTAATTGCGCGTGCGCGCCGTGAAAATCGATACGCGCCAACTTGCGAGTAGGATCCATCGATTCCAGCAGATGACGTTCAACGCCGCCGGCGTTCGCGTTCAGTGTGAACAGCGCCAGGCCCTCGGCGCCGACCGTCTTGGGTAGGCGTGCGGCAACGACGAGCAGGTCCGCCACATGGCCGTCCACGACATAACTCTTGACCCCGTCCAGGCGGTATCCGTCCCCATCCGGAGTAGCGACGAGATTGATCGCCTGCGTATCCCAATTGCCATCGAGCTCGGTGACCGCGAGCGTCGCCAATCGCGCGCCGCTTACGAGGTCCGGAATCAAGCTCGATTTCTGCGCTTCGGTTCCTGCGTTCAGAATAGCGTTAGCCGCGAGCACCGCCGTGGAGAAATAAGGCGCACACAGCAACGCGCGACCAAGTTCCTCCGTCACGATGCCCAGCTCGACCATGCCGAATCCCGCGCCGCCATATTGCTCCGGTACGTGGATACCGGGGAGCGCGAGCGCCGCGCTCAATTGGCGCCAAACCTCGGGATCGTAGCCCTCGGCAGTGGCCATGAGGCGTCGAACCTCAGTCGTCGGCGATTTATCTGTGAGAAACCGCCGCAGCGCAGCGCGGAACTGCTCCTGCTCGGTGGTGAAGGCGAACTGGACGCGGCGGCTGGCCTCGGCGCTTGATTCGTTTGATGCGCTCATCGCTTTTGCAATTCTTCGTTGCGAGTTCTGAGGATGATCGTGTAATGCCACGAATCAGGTGCACGCATCAATGATCCGCTCGGACGTGCGCGCGGCGCTTATGGTTCTTGCGCACTGATCATCCTGGGCCTCATGGCCTCATCGGAGGCTGAGCCATCGGCAACGTCGTCAGCCTTGGATGCTGCAATGTTTACCGGAATCTTTGATTGTAGAAGTCGAAACATTGGCATCCGAACACCATTGGAAGGGTTTTGCGCGTGGCACGATGGTTGCGCAGAGTTCTATAGGAGCGAAAAACTATGGGCGTTTTAAATGACGTGGCAGGATTAAGGCAGCGAGCTCTCAAACATATCGAGGCGGGCGCGGTCACTGACGAATATAACGCCGACCGTGCCGAGGTCGTGGCGACCCTGAATACGGTCTTGGCCACTGAATTGATGTGTGCACTTCGTTATAAGCGGCACTATTATACCGCAACCGGGCTCAAGGTTGGAGCCGTCAAACAGGAATTCCTCGAACATGCCCAGGAAGCGCAGCAGCACGCCGATCGCATCGCTGAACGGATTGTTGAATTGAATGGCACGCCTGATTTCAATCCTGAAAGTCTGACGGCGCGCAGCCTTTCGCAGTACACCGGAGCAACCACGATTCAAGAGATGATTCGCGAGGATTTAATTGCCGAGCGAATCGCGGTCGAGTCTTATTCCGAGATCGTCAGGTGGCTAGGCGAGAACGACGTCACCACCCGCAAGCTGATGGCCGATATCCTATCGGTTGAAGAGCAACATGCCGCAGATATGCAAAAGCTCTTCAATAAGCTGCCGCTTCGAGAATAAGCGAATCACTCGAAGTATCTGACGAGCGCAAAGTCCTGCCTCAGCAGCGGTCATGGCCGATCGGCCTCAATAGTTTCCGAGGATGTGGAGTATCCCGGTCGTCCTTATACAAATTAAGCCAAGGCGTCCGGCACCGGCTCAACCAAGTATAAAATTCATAGTTGGCGAGACACTGGGTCAAGTATATCGTTATTAGGCTTTTTCGCGATCAATCGCGATCAATCATGACCAGCGCGCCCATTAATTACTCGCAAATTGCTAATGGCGCGCATTGCTCAATTTTTAACTTGAGATCCTCAACCGGCGCCGAGTCTCCGATTCCGGTGCGGTCCCGAAACTACTCTAAGGAGAATAATCATGCGCGAACAGAATATCATACATACCGACTCTTCAATCCCGTTCCGACGCGTGCTCTCAGCCAGCACCCTGGCAAAAGATTCGGTGCGGAATCGATCCAACGAAAACGTTGGGTCGATCAGGGAAATCATGATTGATGTGCCCTCGGGCCGTGTCGCCTACGCAGCCTTGGCCGTTGGCGGTTTTCTCGGACTGGGCGAGCGGCTCTTTGCAATTCCATGGCAGGCGCTGACGCTCGACGAGGACAATAAATGCTTCATCCTCGACGTCGATAAAGAGAGGCTAATGAACGCCCCTGGTTTCGACAAGGATCACTGGCCCGACATGACCAACCCATCATTCACAGAAGACGTCAGCGACTACTGGGGTGAGTCCGGCGCACCCGCGAGTACGCCGCCAACTGGTGGTTCGGGTGACTACAGTGTTGAGGCCGGCCGTCGTTACGATGGTGATACGGCGGCTCTCTCCGATAGTGAAGTGGAAGTGCAGGCGCGCGAAGCACGTCGCGTGATTGACTCGCCGGAAGGTGCGGATTTGCGTCAAGCTGAGGTGATCGGGAAATCGCGGATCAAGTAGCGCGCCTCGCAAGCCTCGGATAAGCTTAGCGAATCATCGACGGTTTGGCGCTGAGTCGTGAAGGATAGCGAATGCCCCGGTTCGATACGGTAATTAAGCACGGTATGATCATCGATGGGACCCGGGCTCCTCGCTACTGCGGCGATATCGGCGTCAAAGATGGGAGAATCAGCGAGATCGGCGAGCTTGCCGCGAGCGATGGCCGGCGT
Organism: Candidatus Binataceae bacterium; assembly: GCA_035308025.1. NCBI lineage: Bacteria > Candidatus Binatota > Binatia (SeqCode) > Binatales (SeqCode) > Binataceae (SeqCode) > Binataceae bacterium (SeqCode). The sequence goes on along the minus strand of DATGHL010000028.1, from coordinate 3,772 downwards.
GAGATCGATGCCTCGGGGTTGATTGTCGCTCCTGGATTTGTCGACCTACACACCCATTACGACGCGCAAGTTTTCTGGGATCCCTATTGCTCGATTTCCGGATGGCATGGCGTGACCACGGCCGCGATCGGCAACTGCGGCTTTGGCTTCGCCCCCGTGCGGTCCGAACAGCGCGAGCGGGCGATGCTGACCATGACTCGCGTGGAGGCGATTCCCTACGCCTCGATGAAGGCCGGTCTGCCTTGGGACTGGGTTACGTTCCCGCAGTTCCTCGATAGTCTCGAGCGGCGGCCGAAGGGCGTCAATTTGCAGGCTTGCGTCCCGCTCAGCCCGCTTATTACGTGGGTGATGGGCAGTCCCGAGGAGGCCAAGCAGCGGACGCCCACCGCTGCCGAAGAGCGAGAGATTGTCCGCCTTTTCAATCAAGCTATGGACGCAGGCGCATGCGGTTGGTCGGCGCAGCGTTTGCACCCGGCTGGTCCGGTCTGCCTCCAGCGCGATTATGACGGGACGCCGATGGTCACCGATGTGATGGGTGACGAAATCTGCCGCACGCTGGCGCGCGAGCTGAGCCGGCGCAACGCGGGTTTCATCCAGTTGTCGATGGCCACCGCGGACCCCTTTCACGATCTGAAAGAGATCGAAACGCTGGCCGAATTGAGCCGGCGTCCGCTGCTCTACCAGGCGCTCCTTTCATTTGATCGCGAACCGCAAATCCATCGCTTTCTGATCGCCTGGTTCGAACATTGCCACGCCAACGGCTTGCGCATCTACCCGCAGGCTCATACCAATACCACTAGTTTTACCTTTACCCTCGCCGACTGGAACCTCTTTGACGACTCCGAAGCCTGGCGCGAGGCGACACTGGGCAGCAGTCAGGAGCGGCTAAAAAAGCTGAGCGACCCGCGGCGCCGCGCAGCCCTCAAGGATTACGCCAACGGTCAACGACTGGTGACCGGTGATTTGGAAAATTTTGTAATCCAGAAAGTCTATTCCCCTCGTTTCGAGCACTTGCAGGGTTTGACTCTGAAAGACGCCGGCGGAAAGATGGAGATGCATATCGTCGACGCGATGCTCGAAATCGCGATCGCCGATGAACTGCGTACGGTATTCGACGCGCCTCCGCCGCACACGCGTCTGGACCTGCTGAAGGAAGTCGTCAACTACCCATACACTATTCCGGGTCTCTCCGACGGCGGCGCCCACACCAAGTTCTACTGCGGCGGGCGCTATCCGACTGAGTTTCTGGCCTCATTTATCCGCGACCACAACATGCTGAGCCTGGAGGAAGCGCATTGGAAATTGAGTGCGTGGCCGGCGATGTGCGCGGGGCTCGCCGATCGCGGGGTTCTGCGCGAGGGCCACGCGGCAGATATCGTGATTTACGACTACGACTGCTTGGGGATGGAGCCCAGTAAGGTGGTGCACGATCTCCCGGGCGGCGAATGGCGACGTGTGCAACGCGCCCGCGGCTATCGCTACATCATGGTCAACGGCGAGGTTACCTTTCTGGATGGCGAACCCACCGAGCTCACGCCGGGCTTGCTGCTCCGCCAGGGAAGCAATTCGACCAAGCCGCAATTGCGCCACGCAAGCTGAACTTTCAAGCCGGACGATGGGCGGCGGCGTTGGACTTCAGGCGGCCTTCGCGGTTGAGTGACGCGGACGGCCTGTGGTTGCTGAGCGGCCACCAGGACGACTCTGACTGGCCGCGAGGTTGCTCGCAGTGTCGTTACCGACGGCAACGGATTCGGGCGCAGAGGCTAAAACAGAACTCGCAACGGTCGCTAGCTGATCGCCTATGTGCTGTATCATCAGCCCGGTCTCGAATGCGCGACCGACCGCATCCGCGAAAACACGATTCGAGTAGAGCTGATTGGTGGTCTCGTTCATCAGAACGACCCAGGAATCGTAGGCTCGCCACGCCGCGGCGCGGACATCCTCACCTTTGACGCCGAACATCTGTCTGAACATCGCCGAGGGCAGACCGATCCATGTCGCTCTATAGAAGTTGGCGAATTCATCAAAAGATCGTGTCGCTGTACTCTCCATCTCTCCGCTCCTCGGCCCAGTACCGAGCCACTTCAGCTTGTGTTAGGAGCAGCAAAAGCCGGACCGTCAATATAACGGGCTCAGCTTGGCATGAAACGTGGCCACATGCTGACGGCGACGGCAGATGCCCACGCGATAGGCGATTCACCGCGCAAGAGGGATGCGTCGGCAATTGCCAACGACGCTTGCGATGCCGCTCAATGCGGGAGAGCCTGATCCGTCAGCCCTGTCGCGCACTCCGCTGCGGCAGCAACCAACCCGACCGATTCAGTGTGTTACGATCGTGCGATGAAAACGCGGTGTGCCGATGAATCGCACGGATACGGGCAGTTTCTGCTTTCCCACAAAGGGAATCTGACGTTGGCGCTATCGGGTGTTGCCTACGTGGCGAGTTGGCTTGTGATGAGGTTGACGCCCTGGAAGCTGACGGGTGATGTGGCGGTCTCGATTGCGGAGGCGGCGCTTATCGGCGGACTGTGCGATTACCTCGCGCTCAAAATGATCTTCGAACAGCGCTGGTACTTGCCTAACTCGGGTGTGCTGCCGCGCAATCGAGCGAAGCTGATCGAGGGCATAGCCTCTACTATCGAGAACGAATGGCTCACGCCCCAGATGATCGGACAGAGGCTGAACGAGATGAATCTGGTGGGCCGTCTGGGCAGCTATCTGGAAGATATTCGGCTCGAGGCTCTTATCGGAGAGCAGGGACTCGACCCTCTCCTGGAACGCGTCCTGCACTATCTTGCTTCGCCGGACTCCCGCGAGCGCCTCGAAACTATCCTTGGAAAAGCGCTACCGAAGACCTTCGCGAGGCTCTATGCGGGGGCGCGCCGTTTAGGCCTGGAATCGCTCAGCACGCGGCTGGTCGCGAATTTGCTCCAGCGGTTGCCGGAGCTGCGTCGCGACCTGGAGTTGGCGGAAACAGTCGAGAGTGCAATCCACGAATTCGGTCATCAACTCCGCGACCCATCGAGTTACGCCTACCAACTCGCGCGGCGGTTAATTGATGGGATCGTTCGACGCGCGGTCGATGCTAGCCGGGGCCAGATCTCGCATATGGTGCGCGAAAATCTCGCGCTGCTTTCCGACGAGCAGATCAAAATTCAGATCGAGTCGAAAACCCGCGCGCATCTGGACTGGATTCGCGTCAACGGCGGGATCTTCGGCGCGTTCTTTGGACTGCTGTTCGCGCTCTCACGCATCATCATGCATCACGGGACGGTCTTCGTGGCGCGCCTCCACGCTCTCGGCTAGCTATGACCGAGGATCTATGGTTAACCGCCGGGCGGGCAGCGGAGTGCTGCTCGCCCGGCGGTCGAGAAAAATCCGAAGACTGATTTACGGGGTGAGGACGACGAAGCCGTAAGCCGGGACGGTGACTTGGAGGGCGCCCGTCAAGTCGGCCGGAGCGATGGTGACCTCTGTGGAACTCTCATTGGTCGAGGTAGCGCTGGATGCGGAGAGTTGCGAGGCCTGCGTCGGCGCGATCCCGATGCTCGGCATCGTGATTGAGACCGTGGTGGGGGTCGAGTTGGCGGAGGTGATGGCGAAGGACCATTTACGATTGTTGAAGAAGGCCGCGGCGTTGAGGCCGCCGGCGCCTGGGCCGCTGGCGCTGACCGGGTAGAAAGCGCCGCCGACGGCGCTGTTGAGCATCTGGAGGGCGAGTCCGGTGGGGCGGAAGCTGGAGCTGGTGGCGAGGTCGCGGGCGATGCCCCAC